>CAVHVI010000167.1:0-4651 GCA_963639245.1 Bacteroidaceae bacterium | reverse complement strand
TGGCTATACTGCTGATGAAATTGGTGGCGCCGCCTCAGCCATGATTGAAGCGGCTGAGCCATTCCAGCGTAATCGCGCAATTGAGGTAGGAGAGATCGTAGGTACCGGTGGTGACAAGCTTGCTACCATCAATATCTCAACCATGTCCGCAATCTTGCTTGCAGCTATGGGCCTACATGTAGCAAAGCATGGTAATACCGCTGTTTCATCAAAATCAGGCGCCTCTGACGTTTTAACATCCTTAGGCTACAACATCCGCACCTCTAAGGAAAATACCTTAAAGAACCTAGAGGAAGAGGGCTTTGCTTTCTTCTTTGCTCAGGTCTATCACAAGGGTATGCGCTTTGCAGGTCCTGTACGTAAGGCCTTAGGTACCTCAACCATATTTAACGTTCTCGGACCTCTTACTAATCCTGCTCGTGTCGATTATGAGCTTTTAGGCTGCTATGACGTAGCTCTGCTTACTACCATGGCCAAGGCTCTGCATTTAACTGGCGTTAAGCGTGCTATGGTAATTAACGGCAACGGCATGGATGAGATCTCAATCTTTGGTGAAACTAAGGTTGCCGAGCTCAAGGAAGATGGCTCAATTATTGAGTACACCTTAACTAACGAGGACTTTGGCATTGTTGGTGACTTTAACCAAAAGATGCTTGAAGGCGGTGATGCTGAATTTAACGCCAATGTCGCTCGCGAGGTTCTTGCTGGCCGTGGTACTGATGCACAAAAGGCTGTTGTTTGTGCAAACTCCGCAGCTATGCTCTACCTTGCAGGCAAAGCCCAAAATGTTAAGGAAGGCTATCAGATGGCTGCCAAATTCCTAGCAAGTGGCAAGGCCATTGATAAGCTCAATGCAGTGTGCGCCATCTCCAATCAAGAATAAAGCTTAAGTTAAGGTCTAGTCATGCTACAGCCCCAAAGCCTTACTGAAAACGCCAAGAAGTTCCCTGGACTTAATCTGCAGGGAATTGAAGGCACCGTGCTTGCAACCATCATTAATCCTAAGTGCGAGGATGTGCTTAAGATAGATGTTGCATCACTGCCAAAGCGCAATACAGAATTTCGCTCTCTATATAAGGCGCTTAAGAATGGACAAGGTCGTACCTTTATCCTAGAGTGCAAGAAATCTTCACCTACCCTAGGCGACTTTTGCAAGGATTTCTCCTTAGATAGATTGATCTCTTGTTATGAAGGACATGCCGCAGCTATTTCGGTGTTATGCGAGGAGCATTTTTTCAAAGGCTCCCTTGAATACCTAAAATATGTACGTGAGCACACGACACTGCCTGTTATTTGCAAGGATTTTATCATCTGTGAGCAACAGCTCTTAGCAGCCTGCGCCGCTGGTGCTGATGCGGTACTCTTGATGCTACAGCTTTTAACTAAGGAGCGCTTCTTAGAGCTCTATTCCTTTGCAAGAGAGTTAGGCCTTGAGGTTTTATGTGAGGTTGATACTGAGGATGATGCACAATTTGCATCATCCCATAATTTGCCAGTAATAGGTATAAATAACCGCAACCTGCGCATTTTAAAGATCGATCTTAATAATGCTAAAAAGCTCTACCCCATGCTCCCTAAAGATAGCGCGATCGTGTCAGAGTCTGGCATTAACTCCTATCAGGATCTAAGATTTTTAGCTCCCATTAAGAGCTTTTTAATAGGATCTTCACTCTCTGGTGCACAAAATGTTTTTTATGCTGCAAACTCTATGCTCTATGGCATTAATAAGATCTGCGGCATAAAAACCATCGAGGCCTTAGATGCAGCTATCAAGGGACATGCAACCATCGCAGGACTAATTTTTGCCAAGAAATCCCCTCGCTTTGTAGAGCTTGAAAAAGCAAAAGCCCTAGTGCGCCATGGACATCCCAAAATTGCCTTTGCCGCAGTAGTGGTTGATGAAAGCGTAGCTGATATCATTAAGCTTGTGCATGAAACTGAAGTTGATTTTGTGCAACTTCACGGCCATGAAAGCGTTGATGAGATCAAGCAATTAAAAGAGGCGCTCCCTGATACTAAATTTATTAAGGCTATATGCCTTAAAACAGAGGATGACTTTAAGCTCTATGAGCAATATGCGCCAATAGTTGATCTCATCATTTTAGATTCAGGATCTCCTGGCTCAGGAAGCTCTTTTGACTGGAATAAGATCCCTGATTTTATCGATAAGAGCAAAACTCTCCTCTCAGGAGGCATTGGTCTTCACAATATTCAAGATGCACTCGCTCTTGGCTTTGCAGGTCTTGATATGAACTCTGCCTTAGAGAAGGATAAGGGGCTAAAGGATCCAAAGCTTATTGAACAGGCCTTAACTACCATCGAAGAATACATTTAAAAGGAACATACAATGACTATATTAAATCCCTTTTTTGGCAAATACGGTGGACAGTATGTCCCCGAGGTATTGATCCCTGCCTTAGATCAATTAGAGAAAACCTTTGTTGAAGCAAAGGACGATCCTGAGTTTAAAAAGGAATTGAATGATCTGCTTATAAAATATGCAGGCCGTCCTACTCCTTTGACCCTCTGCCGCAATTTAACTGCCGGTACTAAGACTAAGATCTATTTAAAGCGTGAGGATCTGCTGCACGGTGGTGCCCACAAAACCAATCAGGTTTTAGGTCAGGCACTGCTGGCAAAGCGTATGGGCAAGACTCGTATCATTGCAGAAACTGGCGCAGGCCAGCATGGTGTTGCAACTGCGCTAATTTGTGCACTCCTAGGCTTTAAATGCTGTATTTATATGGGTGTTAAGGATACTGAGCGTCAAAAGCCTAATGTATTTCGTATGCGTCTGATGGGTGCTGAGGTACGTCCGGTAACTGTTGGTGCCGGTACTCTAAAAGAGGCCTGCAATGAGGCCCTACGCGACTATGCTGCTAATTTTGAGAACACTCACTATATGATTGGTACCGCCGCAGGTCCTCATCCCTTCCCTACTATAGTAAGAGAATTCCAAAAGATCATCGGTGAGGAAATTCACCAGCAGATCCTTGAGGAAGAAGGACGTCTTCCTGATGCCTGCATCGCCTGCGTAGGTGGTGGCTCAAATGCAATTGGTATGTTTGCAGACTTCCTAGATACCGATGTACCTCTCTATGGTGTTGAGCCTGCAGGCAAGGGCTTAGACTCTGGCTTAACCGGTGCAACCATTCAGCGCGGTACTGACGGCATTTTCTTTGGCGCCGTATCTAAGAACCTGCAGACTGAGGATGGACAGATCAAGGAATCTTATTCAATCTCAGCAGGTCTTGACTTCCCTTCAGTCGGACCTCAGCATGCCTATTTAGATTCCATAGGTCGCGTAAACTATGTAGGCGCCACCGATAACGAGGCCTTAGAGGCCTTTGCGCTACTTTCTGAAAAGGAAGGTATTATCCCAGCTCTTGAGTCATCTCATGCTCTAGCCTACGCTATCAAGATGATGCGTCAGAACCCTGATAAGGAGCAGGTATTAGTAGTTAACGTCTCAGGACGTGGCGATAAGGATATCTTTAGCGTCTCTGACTATTTTGAAGAGAAAGGCTGCATCAGAGAAGATGGCACCATCGATGCCACTAAACTTCACGATTAAGGAGAGAGAAAATGGAAAAACGTTTTGAAAAGCGCTTTGCTAAGCTTCAGGCTCAAAATGAAGGTGGCTTTGTCCCCTTTGTCACTCTCTGCGATCCTGATTTTGATACCTCACTTAAGATCCTCCACGCCTTAATTGAAGGCGGTGCTGATGCACTCGAGTTAGGCTTCCCCTTCTCAGATCCCTGCGCCGATGGCCCAGTAATTCAGTGTGCTGATAAGCGTGCCTTAAATTCAGGTGCCACCACTAAGGACTTTTTTAAGCTGATCGCGACTATTAGACAGGAATATCCTGATCTACCGATGTCAATTTTGGTTTATTCAAATGTAGTAGTGGCTCATGGTGTAAATAACTTCTATAAGCAGGCTCATGATGCAGGCTTAGATGCAGTCTTAGTGCCAGATGTACCAGTATGTATGCTTGAGTGTGGCGAGAACTTCCTAAAATGCGCTCAGGATAACGAGGTTGATACTGTTTTGATCGCTCCTCCTAACGCATCTGAAGAGACCTTAGATACAATTGCCAAGCTCTCCCAAGGCTATACCTATGTGCTATCACGCTATGGCATCACCGGTGTTGAGAATACCTTTGGCCGTCCGGTACGCATTATCAATCGTATTAAGGAGCTTCACGGTGCACTACCCATTTTAGGCTTTGGTATCTCAAAGCCTGAGCATGTCAAGCAGGCCTTAGAAACTGGTGCCCTAGGCGCTATTGCAGGATCTGCATGCGTCAAGATCATTGAGGATAACCTAAATGATGTTCCAGCAATGCTCTCAAAGCTTAAGGACTATGTAGCATCCATGAAAGCTGCTACTAGAAAGTAAGCTAAAAAATAAAATGCTATCTATTAAAAAGGCTGGGAAACTGGCCTTTTTTCATACCCAAAAACAAAAGATAACGGATCACTTATTAAAGTGCGACCACTTGTCAGACAAGCTAAAACTTAGCTCAAGTAACTTGTCTGACAAGTTATCCTATAAAAATAGCCTCAAAATTTGCTCACAACGCAAATAAAATGGCCTAAGTTTAAAATTTAAAATGTTTGTTTTTTTATAAACAAACACACCTCAACCG
>CAVHVI010000166.1:0-4809 GCA_963639245.1 Bacteroidaceae bacterium | reverse complement strand
ATTTATTCTCTTATCTTATTTAAGTTTCAAACTTTCCCTTGAAAAATTGGGAAACCAACTTAGAACAACACGCGGATCGAAATGAACCAGTTCAGAGAATTTGACGTAATCGTGATCGGTGCCGGTCATGCAGGTATAGAAGCAGCAGCAGCCTCTGCCAGAATGAAATGCAAGACTCTGCTTTTAACACACAACCTTGAGACTGTAGGTGAGATGTCCTGCAATCCTGCATTTGGTGGTATAGGCAAGGGACACTTATTACGTGAAGTCGATGCTATGGGAGGAGTATGTCCTGGAGCTATCGATAAGGCAGGTATTCAATTTAGATGCTTAAATTCCTCCAAGGGACCAGCTGTTCGTGCAACTCGTGCCCAAACTGACAGACATCTATATAAGAAGGTAATGCGTGAGACTTTATTTGCCTATGAAAATCTCACCATCTTCCAGCAGCCCTGTACTGGCGTTATCTATAAGGATAATGTAATTTCTGGAGTTAAGACCGCAGGTGGTGTGGAGTTTTATTGCAAGGCGGTAGTCATTTGCGCAGGTACCTTCCTAAATGGTCTTATTCATATAGGCTTAGATCACTACAGTGGTGGTCGTGCAGGTGATCCTGCATCTATTGGTCTTGCAGAGAATTTAAAAGAATTAGGTCTTAAGGTAGGACGTCTTAAAACCGGAACTCCGGCAAGAATTTTGGCAGATACCATTGATTACTCAAAGATGGTTAAGCAGATGCCAGAATTCCCTCAGCCCGTATTCTCCTTTATGAACACGGATGAAATTCATCCGCAGCAGGTTCCTTGCTTTATTACCCGTACTAATGAGAAGACTCATGACATTATTAGAAATGGTCTTGATAGATCTCCTCTATATTCTGGCGTAATTCACAGCGTAGGCCCCAGATACTGTCCGTCAATTGAGGACAAGATCGTACGTTATCCTGATCGAACCTCACATCAGATCTTCATCGAGCCTGAAGGTTTGACCTCACCCTTGGTATATCCAAATGGTATTTCCACCTCATTGCCCTTTGATGTGCAGGAAAACTTCATTCATTCAATTGAAGGCTTAGAAAACTGCGTGATTGCCCGCCCAGGCTACGCTATTGAGTATGATTTCTACGATCCACGTGAGCTTAGCGTCTCCATGCAGTCAAAGATTGTGCCTGGTCTCTTCCTTGCAGGTCAAATAAATGGAACCACCGGCTATGAGGAAGCTGCTGCTCAAGGTATGCTTGCTGGTATCAACGCCGCTTTATTTGTAAATGGCAAGGCTCCATGGTTCCCAAGACGCGATCAGGCTTATGTGGGAGTGCTCATGGATGATCTCTGCACCTTAGGCACCAAAGAGCCTTATCGTATGTTTACCTCTCGTGCCGAGCATAGACTTATCTTGCGTGAGGATAATGCTGATGAGCGTCTAACTCCGCAGGCTCGCGATTTTGGTCTAATCTCTGATGAACGTTGGCAACGCTTTGAGGAAAAGCAAAATCAAATAGAGCGTGAGCGTGCCCGTCTTAAGGAGATCTCTGTTAAACCCTCATCAGAGATGGGACAGCGTATCGCCACTATTTTGCAGGCTGATGCTATGACCCAAGAGCAAAATCTTGAGGCCATCTTGCGTCGTCCTGAGGTTAAATATAAAACCTTGATGCAGGCAACCGAGCTTGAGCCTATTGCAACTGATCCACAGGCTGCAGAGCAGGTTGAGATCCAGGTTAAATACGAAGGCTATTTAAAGCGTGAACTTGAGGACATTAAGAAAAATCAAAGCAATGAGAGTACGCTTTTGCCCTTAAAGTTTGATTACTCCTCAATTCCTGCATTATCTAATGAGGTTGCTCAAAAGCTTAATCAATTTAAGCCTGAGACCATAGGCATGGCCTCACGCATTTCTGGTGTCACTCCAGCAGCTATTTCAATTTTGCTGGTTCATTTAAAGAAGCTAGGATTATTAGGTACTAACTGATGGTAGCCAAAACTATTCAGGCAAATTCTGCTGAGATCTATCAGCGTATTGTCACCTTATGGAAGGATTCAGAGTGTACTGTGTCCCTAGATGAGGCTAAGGCTCAAAAGCTAACCGAGCTTGTGATGCTGCTTTGTAAGTGGAATCAAGCCCTAAACCTTACCGCTATAAGAGATCCTATGGAAATGGTGGTACTCCACATCTTAGATTCCATGAGCATTGAGCCATATATCTTTGGGAAAAATGTTGCCGATGTGGGTACAGGTCCAGGCTTTCCTGGACTCGTGCTTGCCATATTGCACCCTGAGATCCACTTTACCTTGATAGACTCTATTGCTAAAAAGATCTCCTTTGTAAAAAATGCAGTTAATACTTTAAAGCTAGAAAACGTCACTGCAGTAAATGGCAGATGCGAAAGTATTTCCGTAGATGAGCCCTTTGTCTGCATAGTAAGTCGTGCCTTTGCGCCCTTAGAGCGTATTGTCACTTGGTGTCGCTCATTACTGGCACCCGATGGAAAATTTGTGGCGATGAAGGGAAATTTATCTCAAGAGGAGCGCGATGAGCTTCCACAGGATGCCGTCATTGAGCAAATTGCCGAGCTTCATGTTCCAGGACTTGATGCCAAAAGACAAGCGGTGATCGTAGCCTTGCATTAATAGCATCGCCAAAAGACATTGCAAAAGAATAATTAGGAAAAAACGAAATGGTAAGAATAATAGCGATCGCTAATCAAAAGGGTGGGGTAGGGAAGACTACTACCTGTGTAAATCTTGCAGCCTCCTTGGCCTCAAAGGATAAAAAGGTCCTAGTCATTGATAGTGATCCTCAGGGCAATGCCACTATGGCATCTGGCGTTAATAAATTTGATCTAGAAAAGACCTTATGCAATGTCTTAGTTGATCAGCTGGATGTTAACGAGGTTTTAGTTGAGGAAACCACTGGTGCCTTTCATTTGATCCCCTCAAATGAGGATTTAACTTCTGCTGAGGTGAAGCTCTTAGATTACTTTGGCCGTGAGTATCGCTTGAAGAATGCCTTGAAGAATATTCGCGATAACTACGATTACATCTTAATTGATTGCCCGCCATCCTTAAATCTTTTGACGGTCAACGCTATGTGCGCTGCTGATTCAATTTTAGTGCCGTTGCAGTGCGAATATTTTGCCTTGGAAGGTTTAACTCAGCTTATCGATACCGTGGATCAGCTAACTAATATCGTCAATCCTGATCTTAAGATTGAAGGTATCTTGCGTACCATGTTTGATAATCGCAATCGTCTCTCTACCGATGTCTCTAATGAGCTTAAGAATAACTTTGGCGATTTGGTATATGAGACCATTATTCCAAGAAATGTGCGTCTAGCTGAGGCTCCGAGCTTTGGTAAGCCTGCGCTTTATTATGATAAGTCCTCAACTGGTACTAAGGCCTATATCTCCTTAGCAGATGAGATCATCAAAAGATCTGAGGCTTGAGATAGCTAACAATAAGTGACTAGCAAAGCCTGTAAAATACACATGCTAAAAAATTCAATTAGGTAGGAATAAAGTCATGGCATTAGGTCGCGGTTTGGGATCGCTGTTGTCTGAGTCTAAAAGATCAACAGAGAGAAAAATATATGGCACCACAGAAAAAAACGTCCAACAGGAACAAGTTGTTGCCTCGCAAAATGCTGTGGTTGAGCTTGACATAGAAAAGCTCCACGCCTCAATTTATCAGCCGCGTAAGGAATTTGATGAGGAGGCTATAGCAGAGCTTGCATCCTCCATCAAAGAGCACGGACTCTTAGATCCTCTCATCGTTAAGGAGTCAACAGATGAGCCTTCACACTACGAAATAGTTTGTGGTGAACGTCGATATCGTGCCTGCAAGCTTGCCGGGATCGCCAAAATTCCATGCTTTATTCGCAATATGGCACGTACTGATGCCTATGCCATTGCCTTAGTTGAGAATATGCAACGTGAGGATCTTAATCCCTTGGAGCAGGCTAGTGCGCTTGAGCAAATGCTCAATGAATGTGGCATGAACCAAGAGGAGCTTGCTAAGACCTTAGGCAAATCACGCTCCACTGTTACCAATATTCTGCGCCTTAACAAACTCATTCCTGAGGTTAAGGAGATGCTAAGTCTTGGCAAGATCGATCTAGGACACGCTAAGGTACTTTTAGCCCTTGATGGAGATGTGCAGAAAAACGCCGCTGACGTTGTGGTTAAAAAAGATCTCTCGGTGCGTCAAACTGAGGACTTTGTCAAAGCTGTTAAAGAGCAGGACAACGATGAAGAGCCTGATCCTAAGAAGCCTGCGCCTGAGAAGACCGTGTTTATCAAGGACTTTGAGTCTAAGATCGGCGCTAGATTTGATGGCCTTAAGTTCCGTGTAGGCGGTAATGAGAATAAGGGCAAGCTTACCTTGTCATATTCTAATGCCCAGGAGCTAGCTAAGCTTAAGGAGCTTTTAGGGCTCTAGCAGGCGTATGCGACCTTAAAATTTGAAAAAAGCACCGTTTCCCTCCCTTAATGTGTAATCTTCACTAAAACGGTGCAAAGACGTGGTTTTGAGAAAATCCGATAAAAAAAAGCAGCTATCTTATGATTAAACATTCAGCAAAGTTAAAAATGTATGTGTGCATCTATGCCGGTGCGATATTTATCGGCCAGATCTTTCCTTTTTTTTCGGAAAATAAGGCATGGCTCGCATTTTTAGCAACTATGTCAGCTATTTTTGTTTTTTCTGTATCTAGTTTAGTCAGCTTTTACTGCGCTCATCGCCACGATAATTGTAAAAATACTGTAAATTCAGTGGTTTATGACGCAATTTATGGAATTGTGTTGAAATACTT
>CAVHVI010000165.1:0-4836 GCA_963639245.1 Bacteroidaceae bacterium | reverse complement strand
GCATAGATGCTACAAATATTAGTATTTGCATAGTTTTGAGAGGCTAACTATTCAGCTGGGTTAAATGGCATAGTTAAAACACGATAGTCAAAGCAATAGTCAAACACCAAAGGTTAAAAATAGATCGACTTTTTTGTATGCTTCAGCGTTAGTTAGACAAGAAGACAAACTAACAAAGTTTAACAACAAAAGTTCAAATTAAAGATTTTAACAATAGCCATCACAATGGCAAGATTAATGACGAAACATAACAACATGCAACGGAGTTTATATGGATTTTCATTTTAGAAGTCAGGATATTATGACTGGTCCTGAGTGGGCCAATGTGCGTGCTTTATATAAAGCTGCCGGTTACTCAGATTCTGAGCTTAAAAAGCCTATTATCGGCATCGTTAATGCCTTCAATGAGATCTGCCCAGGCCACAACATTTTAAAAGAGATGGCTGAGCGCGTAAAGGAAGGCGTCTTTGCCGCAGGCGGCACTCCGGTGGAGTTTGGCACCATCGCCTGCTGTGACGGTATGGCTATGGCCCATGATGGCATGAAGTATGTGCTGCCCTCGCGTGAAACCATCGCCAATGACGTGGAGTGCATGGTGCAGGCTCATAGACTAGACGGTCTTGTGCTATTAGGCTCCTGCGATAAGATTGAGCCTGGACTTATCTTAGGTGCTCTTCGTGTAAACCTACCTACCGTATTTGTAAACGGCGGTCCGGCACTTCCTGGTCATATGAAGGAAGGCAACCCCTATGGTGGTGAATATATCGATCACTCCATCATTCAGCAATCTGAAGGTGCTTTAAAATCAGGCAAGATCACTCAAAAACAGTTTGACTGGCTTGAGAATAATGCTGTGCCAACCATTGGCTCCTGCGCTATGCTTGGTACTGCCAACACCATGGGCTGTCTTGCTGAAGCTCTAGGCTTATCTCTTCCTGGCTGTGCGGCTATTCCTGCAGTATATTCACATCGTATGCGCATCTCCTTTGAATCAGGTCTTGCTGTGATGAACTGCGTGCGTAAAAACATTCGTGCCCGTGATATCGTTAACTTAAAATCAATTGAGAACGCCGTACGTGTAAACTCTGCCATCGGTGGCTCTACTAATGCAGTCCTCCATATGCTCGCTATTGCCTATGAGGCCCATGTTAAGTTTGATATCAATGACTTTGGCCGTGTAGCGCAAGAGGTTCCACACTTAGTTGCCATGATCCCTGCTGGTACCTATGTACTGCTTGATTTCTATGAAGCAGGTGGCGTACATGCCTTAATGAATGAGATCAAGGAAAAACTCTATCTTGACAATATCACCTGCACTGGTGAGACCTTAAAGACCAATCTTGAGATGTTTGGTGAAAACCGCAATCGCGATGTTATCCGTTCTATAGACAATCCAGTACATACCGTATCAGGCATTGGCATTTTACATGGCAATTTGGCACCAGCTGGTGCTGTTACTAAGCCCTCTGCTATTCCTCAAGCAGCCCACGACTTCACTGGTAAAGCTGTTATTTTTGAATCAGAGCAGGATGCTTTGGAAGGAATTCGCGCTCTTAAGATCAAGCCTGGTGATGTAGTCGTTATTCGTAACGAAGGTCCTCGCGGCGGTCCTGGTATGCCTGAGCAGTATAAGGCCATGAAACTATTAGTTGGAATGAAGCTTGGTGATAAGGTATGCTTAATCACCGATGGTCGCTTCTCTGGATCTAACAATGGTTGCTTCGTAGGTCACATCTGCCCTGAGGCTTATGATGATGGTCCAATTAAATATCTGCGTGATGGCGATATCATTCACGTCAATGTGGATGAGGGCACTATCGATGCTGAAGTTGATTTTGAGGCACGCCGCAAGGAAGGTGTAGAATACCATGCACGTGAGACTGAGGGTTACCTCTATCACTATCGTCATAGCGTAGCATCAGCATCCTTGGGTGCTATATTAAAGACTCGTGATGAGGATTAACTAGCTCGCTTAATCTTTATCACCTGATCGTATGAATGATCTGCACCTTGAAAAACTAAGTTGAGGTGCAGATCTTTCAAGAGCGTATCTTTACCAAGTCAGGATCTTCAATATCTTTGCTATACGACGAGGAATACGATTTAAAGATCGTAATTGCCACTGAAAATAGCTGAAATACTATCTAGACAGAGCAGGAAAGATTTGCTGTTTGTTGTTTACGCTTCCCTCTGCACTCCCCCATTCTTTATCACCTTTCTTTTACTAGTCTTTGTTTAGACTTTCCTAAGAGCTCAGCCCTGATATTTTTTCATTTATTACGAGCTGTGAAGGCTAGGCTATAGCATTTTGCTCCCTATTGCTCATCGTCATTATCGATGTCATGCTCATCATCAGGCGCGTCATTGTAATCATCGTCAAGTTCGTCGCCGTCATAATCATCATCATAAATTATATTTTCATCGCTGTCATCATCCACGCCATCGTAGCCTAAATACTCTCTTTTGTAATATTTTGACAAGGCTAAACTTACCTCTTCTTCCTTGGAGCGGAAGATACAGATTTCTTCGTAGCGATCGCTGTTTTCTATCTTAACGCCGGTATAAATATCAATTGGAGGCAAGGATGGATCTAGCTCTTGATACTTCTTAACCCCTTTTTCTGCCAAAGTAGCACTATTTGTATAGGTATGAAAAAAGCCTACATACTTTACTCGAGTATCTTCATAGAAAGAAGACTGCTTGAGTAGCAGATTTATCTCTCGTACTAAGAACAAGGAATGAGTTGCAATAAAAACCTGCATGCCAGCAATAGTCATATCAAGCAACATCATAGCTAGTACTCTAATATGGCTAGGATTTAGATCGCGATCAGGATTATCCCAGAAGAAATAGTTAGTCTTGGCAAGAGTACCATTAAGCACCAGCTGCATTAACACCGCAAACTTAAGCAGGCCCTCAGAGAGCATAGGCATTTCTATAGTATCTGGAAGCTCATCTACTGCATCGGTAGCTATTGAGTCTATATAATAATGTCCATCCTCACAGACGAGATCGCCATGTAAAAGATGATTAAGAAGGCTTGCCAAAGTCCTAGTAACATGAGCTCGATCAGAACTTGAGGTTGGAAGCTTCTTATGCGGAGCATTGAACAACTTACGAAACTCAAGATTATCTTCATCATGCTTATCCGCGATATTACCGGAGCAATTTGATCGTGAGTTGGAAAAGAGAGCTAGCAGATCGCCACTTGGAAAGAAAAGTGATTTCTTTTGCTCCCATGCACGAGGCTTTTTAAGTAAGTGTAGCTTGTGCAGATCATCAGCTGTAAAGCCAAGGCTAAAGTCATAGGCAGATTTATTAAAGCTTAAGGCAATTTCACTGCGTTGCTGTTCTTCACTTTCTCTTACCAATGGACGAATGCTATTTATTCTGAAATTACGCTCAAGATAGTCAGCAGCATCTGACTCAATGTTAGTTTTAGCCTTAGAATTAGACTGACTTTGTTTAGCTTGAGCCTTGAGCATGGAGTAAATAGCTTTTAAGGCATTGCTTTTACCGGTGCTATTGTCACCTATGAAAATGTTTAGGTTCTTTGCAAATCGCAGATCTGCATCTGCAAAGCAGGTAAAGCTTTTAAATTGTGCACTCTTAAGCATAACGTCTCCTACAAGCTGTAGTCATCGATCTTTGTTTTGCGTTTCTATGGTCTGCAAGTCTACGATTGTCATAAAAGCTGTTTTTAACACCAACTAATTACCCTTAAGGTAGTGGTTAGAACTAAGCGACAAAGGTACGCCACGGCAGTTTATTCACAGGATTCTCTATTGAAGTAACCTTTAAGTGACAATCAAGGATCCTCAATTTCTTCCTTAACTGCTCCTGCAAATTACGCTGTCTCGTTACAATTTCTTTCAAATTAAGGTGCTTGTTAAAATCACAATGAAGCACCAGATGAACTTGATCTACACCAATTAGTGCTTGATAAGTTTTTCTCTCCTCTCCCTGAGTTGCATAGCACATGGTTGCAATTCCGGTGATGGTATCCCTAACCTTCTCTATAAATTCATCTGCAAGCGGTATACGTTTCGTACGCTCATTTTCTGAAAAGTTTTTAACCTCAAGAAGCCACATCTCAGATTGCTTTTTACAAATAAAATCAACGGCCTTTAAGCCATCAAAGCATCGCAACACCTTATCTCGATATAAGCCGGCTACTTCATCGTATTTGATGACCTTAAGATCGTCATCAAATTCAAAGCAAAGACCACTTTCCTTGTAGCATTTACTCATCAGAATCACTCTCAAAATACTTTTCTGCTTGAGCAACTTCCTCATCTAAAAGAATAAGAGGATCGAGACTATTGTAATCATTACTTTCGAAGATCTTGGTTCCTTCAGAAGGATCAGATGAATTTATAAAAGAAAAGTATTTAGCTTGAACTTTGCTATACACTGAAGATAATAAAGAGTCAAATTCTCGCAACATAAACAGCGAATGTGAGCTGATAAAAATCTGAATTCCACAATTGGCTAAACCTAAGATCACCTTGGCTAAAATTTTGATTAATTTAGGATTTAGATTTGCCTCAGGCTCATCCCAAAATAGATAACCACGCTCACGTAGCTGACCATTTAAAATCAGCTGTACCACCATAGCAAGCTTTCTCATACCCTCAGCAACCAAAGGCATTTCAAAGGTTCCCTGCTCTGATGATTTTAAATAGAAATGTCCGTTCTTATCAAGAACAATTTGACCACCAAGAGTCTCCTCGAGCACATCTACAAGCTCAGTAAGCTCTGATTTATTTCTAGCTCCCTTAAATAAAGGTCTTCCAAGCAATAAACAGGTATCACGGTAGGTCTCTTCAAACTCAA
>CAVHVI010000164.1:0-4894 GCA_963639245.1 Bacteroidaceae bacterium | reverse complement strand
TGCTGAAGATGAAACTTTATGGGACCCGGGTTCAAATCCCGGCACCTCCACCAGAGCATAATTTTTATACGTTCTCATACGTCCCCATACGTCCTTATACATCCCGCTTCTCAAAGAAGATTTCTTTTAAAATCAATACACAACTATAGCTTCACTGTCTCTATACGTCCCCATACGTTAAAATACGGTCATCATACTATCAAGCCATTTGGGATCACTTGGGATCACTTTTTTAAAAAAGCGTTGGGATCATTTGTCCATGATTACGTATATTGAAGCTCAGTCGGCAAAGCCTAAGGATAAAAGCTATTTAATAACAGACGGTGACGGTCTGTATTTGAGGATTTATCCAAATAAAAGAAAGATATGGTTTTTCTCAAAAAGAATTAATGGAAAGATCTGCAAGAAAAGTATCGGTGAGTTTCCTGCGATGGGAATATCAGAGGCAAGGATATCTGCTAGGGCTCTTATTCAAGAACTGACAGAGACCACCTCCGATGAGGCACGAAAGAAAGAGATCCAGGGCATGAGCTTCAAGAAGGTATACGAGGCTTGGTTCATGCTTAAAAAGGATGAGGTTAAGAATTGGCGGGATATCAGCTCACGATTTGAAAATCATGTGTTGTCAAAGCTTGGTAGCAAGGAGTTTGGTGCGATCATCCCTATGGATGTGCTCGAGACCTTACAGCCATTGGTAGCAGAGCAAAAGCTAGAGACCATTAAGCGCATCTGTATTTGGCTCAGACAGATTGAAGATTATGCTTTCAATGCAGGCATTATAGAGACCCAGAAACTACAAAAAATATCGAAGTTATTTAAGCAACCAAAAACAGAGCATAGGGCAACCCTGCCACCTGATGACGTGAAGAGTTTTTTTAAAGAGGCTTTCACCTCACCCAGAGCTTCACTTGATATCATCAATCTAATCAAGGTTGCATTCTTCACTTTATTACGCCCTGGCGAATATACAGCGCTTAAATGGGAATGGGTAAAGGATGACGTGATTGAGGTTCCTGCTGAAGTCATGAAGATGAAGCGCCCTCATAGAGTACCAATCTCCAAGCAACTTAAAACAGTGCTCGAGCAAATACCGCATCGTGGTGAATATGTATTCTATACAGCAAGAGCAAGTGATGGCCATTATTCTATCAATGCCTTAACCGTATTCTTTAAACGCATTGGCTACAAAGACAAGCTAGTACCTCATGGCATTCGTTCCATAGGTCGCACGTGGATGGCGGAAAATAATGTGCCGTTTGAGGTGGCAGAGCTATGCCTTGCTCATAGTGTCGGCTCCCAGACTGTCCAATCCTACAATCGCACAGACTTGCTCAAGGAACGCAAGGAGGCAATGCAGAGGTGGTGTGACTTCGTGGTCGAGCAGATGAAATAGGTATAATAAGGCCATCTTGATAACAGAGGATGATACTAATGGCCGATGTAATTGCTACCGTTTGGGATTTTGATAAGACTTTAATCGATGGCTATATGCAGGAGCCTATCTTCAAGATGTTCGGTATCAATCCTAAGGAATTTTGGGCAGAAAATAATACCAGGATTGAAGAGCTCAAAGCGAAAGGCTTATCAGTCAACGAAGACACCTTTTATTTAAACCTCATGCTTAAGTATGTGCGTGAGGGCAAGATGAAAGATCTAAGCAATTCCATGCTCAAGAATTTTGGCCAGCAACAACATTTCTATGAGGGCGTATTCGATCTATTCAAAGAGATTGCCAATCTTCGTGATACCGACGCTTACAGGAATAGTGGCATAGTCTTTGAAAACTATATCGTAAGCTCAGGCCTTAAAAAGGTTATCGAGGGCACGGAGCTTGTAAAGCAAGGCTATGTTAAAAACGTATGGGGCTGTGAATTCTGTGAAGAGGGCGGGGTTATCTCTGATATTGCTTATAGCATCGATAACACCACTAAGACCAGAGCCTTATTTGAGATAAACAAGGGAGCAAATATCAAGGAGCACAACCTTGATGTGAACTCCGCTATTCCTGAAAAAGACCGTAGGGTGCAGTTTGTTAATATGATTTATGTAGCGGATGGCCCTAGTGATATCCCTGCATTCTCAGTAGTTAATCAGCACAATGGTTGCACCTTTGCTGTGTATCCTAAGGGAGATAGCAAGGCACTGCATCAGGTTGATAAGATGCGTCGTGAGGGAAGAGTTCAGATGTACGCTGAAGCAGACTACCGCAAGGGCACAACCGCCTACCTCTGGATCATGGAGCAGTTAGATAGACAGGCTCGCTTAATAATAGATGATCACAAAAACACCTACCAACGCTTTGGTAAGGGCACTCCTAAACATTTAGCTTAATCTAATAAAAACCCTACCGAATTTGGCAGGGTTTTGGACTTTTTTCCTATCGAGTAATGTCTTTATTTATAAATTCTTTCCCACGTCTCAAACTCAAATCTAATGCCGTCTTCACTCATTGAGTACGCATCTTGAATTTCGTAAAGATGTTCAAACTCTGGGAAGAATGTATCACCCTCAGGCTTTAAATGAACTCTTGTTAGATGCAGTTTTGTGCACCAAGGTAGGAACTGTCTATAAACGCTAGCTCCGCCTATCACCATCGCAGGAGTGTCAAGTTCTGCAAATATCCTTGCTTGTTTATCATTATCGAACCAATAGCAATTATCAAAGCCACCAAAGCGCTTGCTTAATACAATGTTAGTGCGCTCTGGTAGTGGTCTGCCGATACTGGTAAACGTGCGTCTACCCATAATAACGACCTTGTTTAAGGTCAGCTCTCTGAAGTGCTGCATATCTGCCTTGATATGCCAGGGCAGTTTATTATTAGCACCAATCACGCCGTTATCAGCAACGGCGACGATCATCTCTAGCATTCCTTGGCCTCTTGCTCATTAGGATCTAAGGAAGCGATCCATCTATCCAAAGACTTAACGCTCCAATATTTGGTAGCCTGAACAGCATCGCTACCAATCTTTAACGGCTTAGGAAAGCTGGGATTTTTTCTCCAGTTAAAGAACTGGTTTTTGCTGACGTCCAGATACCGCATTGTGTTAGCAGTGTTCAGTATTCCTTTTTCCATACCCTTATCCTCACTTATTTCCCACTGCTCCCAAATCCCTCGTTACCACGTTCGGTGTTCACACTAGTCACCTCTCCTGGTACTAAGTTCACCATCTCTACAGGAAGCACCACAATCTGAGCGATGCGGTCTCCTTTTTCAATCTGCGCATAGCTACGCTGCAGTTTGCCATTCCACTCATCAACACCATCATGCTCATAGCGCATGGTTACGCAAATCTCACCAGTAAAGCCTGCATCCACAACGCCTACCTCTGCAACCTTGCCTTCCTTAGTCATGCCAGAGCGTGGACAAATGAGGCCTACACAGCCCTGAGGAATAAGCATATGCACACCAGTGTGAACAAAGGCAGGCTGAGTATTCGTGAGCGTCTTATCCTCATTGGCGTACAAATCTAATCCTGCATCGGTGCTATGTGCACGACATGGCACCTTTGCCCCCTCGTCTAATTGATAAGTAATAAACATTTTTAGCCCTCTCTCTTTTTAACATCTATCCAATATTGTTGTTGGAATTTGTAACGGTTCTTCACATATACCAGGAGATCATTATTAAGCTTGATAAGCTCCGCAATCTCATTGTGGATAACATCAAACATCACCGCCTGAAGCTCGTCTGTTGTCATCTTTAATACCTTGTCTTTGGTCATGGTTGGTGATTCGATATCAAAGCGTTCATTAAGCTCTGCCAAAATCTTATCTGGCGATATAGGCGCATCATCCACAGGCACAGCTAAACCCTCGACTACAGCACCATCAGGCAGTGGATCATTAACCCTAAGATCCATAATGCTTACGCACTTATTGCCATCTGGTGCTTTGAAGACAGACATAGCGCCATCATCAAAATCCCAGAATTGCGGACCTTTCTTAGTCTGCACAGTCACACCGATGGATGCCATTGGTGAGCAGGTCATTAGAAAACGCTTAAGACGATTTACTTTCATTTAGCTACCTTTGCTGTGAGTGCTGTCTTTAAGGAGTAACCTGCTTTTATTCTGTCTGCAAATGTTTCGAACTTGATATGGTGAAACCTGCACATTTCTCCTCGAGATTTAAAATGATTTCCCAAATGGTCAACGCAGTCGAAATATCTTGTTTTTGGAGTGGTTAAAGCCTCTTCAACACTCATCCCGTGCTTCGTGCGATACTGAAATGCACCCACCGTAATGCCCCAGTGGTTACAAAGCTTCGCAAGACCTTTAAACTCATTGCCAAGATGATCTTTTACAACGGTAGTGGGGGAATATTTAACCTCTTTAGTGGTTAAGGCTTTCTCTAAGTCCATTCCTCTGTTCATTCGGTTTATAAGCGTGTACAACTTAATTCCATAAGCATTACACATGGCGGTCTTACTTGCGTAGACCTTGCCTAAGTGATCAGTGCAGGAACAGGTGAAAGCGGGGCCGTTTTTACCTACAGCTTGTTTAGCTGGCTTCATCGGATGCTCTTTCCATTCGATTTCAAAGTCGGCCTTATGCTTCCTCTCAAAGGAGGCCAATTTCAGGCCATCCTCGTATGAAACACCAGCAATCTGACAATAGGCTATGGCCAGTTTGTCAATCATTGGTACTGCTCCTTAAAACTTATGAAGCTTGGCATCAATGCCGTTAGCAACCACGACAGCCTGAGATATAGCCACGCCTGCCTTGGTAACTTTGTCTTGAAGCTCTAGTAGGGCGGGTATTGATGCGCTTTGTAATACATCAACAGTTCCTGCCAAAGCATCAATCTTGCGCTTTAAGCGTGCCACTTCCTGCTCTAATTCGATGTAAGTGTTGTTAGTCATAGGATCCGTTCTCTTTTTCATATTTTTGTAAAA
>CAVHVI010000163.1:0-4931 GCA_963639245.1 Bacteroidaceae bacterium | reverse complement strand
AGTTTGAAATGATACGTTGCCATCCTGGGATCATCTATAAATTGCGCAACTAGCCCAAGTTTTATAGCAAATCAAATAAAAAAAACGGCCTAGGGCGCATTCCTAAGCCGTTTATCGAAGGTTAGATTTTTTTAGCCGTCTACACAAACACTTCTAGGTGAAGGCTTCATCGTAATGAGCATCTACGATCGGATCGACATCGAGGGTGCTGATCTTAAAGCAGTCCGATATAGTCGACCTGTCGGCGATCGTTGGTAACGGGGTAAGACCGACAGCAGCAAAAATATCATTACGTCTAGGCTCATCTACTTCAATCCTGTTATTCTTAAACCCAGAGAACTTAAGCTTCATCGCAGAGCAACGTTGATACATCCATCTGTTATCCATTTTTAATCCCACGACATTGGAATTTTGTAGCTCGCTGATAATACGGTTGGTACTCATGGGAGTCTGCTTATCTTTAAGCTTTAACTCCATGAGGCGTAGCATGATTAGTGCAAGGACGCATAGGGTGATATGGCCTCTTATGCTTGCGGGAGTCCACACATAAGCAGGACGGAGCTCAAAGTCATTCTTCATGATGCGAAAGCAGTCTTCGATGCGTACATGACGGTGATAGTATTCCTTGACCTCTTGGGCAGTAAGTGGAGTCTTTTCACCAGGAACTTCCTTGAATAATTGACAAGCAAAGCCGGCACGCTCCTTCCATTTATCAAGGAGCTTTTGATTGATGGATAAAGCCTTTAACTTCTTGGCATCAACCTCACTTTGACAGACAGTCTGCCAACCGTTCTTGCTAGCGGCGATTATCTCTTTGTTGGCTACAGCTTTGTTAGCACGGCATTCTTTTTTGGCAATGAGTTCTAAATCGCGATTTTCACGCTTCTTAGACCAAGTGCAGAGTATTTTGCAATTAACTGTTTGTTTTACATAGACGCCTTGAGCGTTCTTGACACTGGTAGTACGGGTATAAGGTGCGATATAGGAGAATATGCCGGTGCCGTTACCTTCTTCGTCGGTAATTTCCTCATACTTGCTCTTATCAAGAAGGGCTTTAGCATCGGTATTGCTAAGAGTTAAGGCTGACTGAGCAACAGAGTATCCAAGGCCTTCTCTTTCGAGCATTTGGAGGTTTTGAGTGCTATTTAATCCAGCATCTGCAATCACCATGCATTTCTTGATTTTTAGCTTATCCTTCATCTGCTGTATCGACTTCACCATGGTGGTCTTTTCAGAGCTATTACCAGGATAGATTTGGAAGTCTACAGGAATGCCATTTTTATCGATAACTAATGCGATTGAAACCAAAGGTAAGTCAGTACGTTTCTCCTTGGAAGGACCACGCATGCGTATGACTTCATAAAGCATGTCCTCAATCTTTTCCTCCCATGGGGCAGCTGCCTCAGTGCCAATAAACAAATCCACATTATCTTCAGTACAGCCTTCGATATTACCCGGTAGGAAAACGCGTAATAATGCGCTTCTTGCACGCTCGCGTTTCTCTTCATCGTCCATGGTGGTTTCGTAGTAGAAATTGGTGCAATCATAGAACACCAAGCTTAAGTCACGTCTTCCTTCTTTGTCCAAAACGCGGTTGATATGAGATAGCAGATAATCGCGGTTCTCGCCTACAAACTGCAGGCATTTGTACATATCTTCAGGCATGTGCTCACCAAGAGGAGCACCAAGGAAGGAACAACGCTTTTCATAGGTAGCCTTTAATGAGCCAGGAGCGATGATTTTGCTCATTGCGATATAGGAGGCAACTTTATTGATGTCATATTCAATCTTGGTATCTTTCTGCAGGTATCTAAAAGCCATCTTCATATCCATGTCTTTTTCCCAGACGGGCTTTAGCAGGAACATACCGTAATTGAAGATAGGAAGGTCAAAATCCTTTTTTAACTCAGCGGTTTTCTCCAACATCTTGGCAAACTGGTTTCTTTCCATTTCCCTGTTAGCTTGCCTACGCTTATTTGGATCGCCATACAGCTCTTCAATGCGCTTAAGCTCCTCAGGAGGAATTTTGGCGATATTACCAAAGGATTGCACGGTGACATTCCTACGAACACCAGTTTTGGAATTGCATTCGGATCTCTTAAGTAACAGATAGGTCACGCCTCTGGTGGTTTGCCTTTGTAGGTACATCGCTCTTTCCTCTTTTTAGACTTGCGTCTATTATACCACAATTAAATTACCCTTGTGTAAATATATAGAGGTTATGTTATGGTAATAAAAAGACGCTAGGCCTATTAAATAAGCCTAACGTCGAAAAATTTTTTGCTAATTAACTATAAAACTTGGGTTCTATAGCTTCTTGGTAGTGTCCTCTCCAAAGCATATAATTCATTCTAAAATCGTCATAAAAAAGTTTAAGTCCACTCCATGAACAGGGGCAAAGCTATACGTAGGCACCTTGTTAACTGCTACGAGTTTGTCCACAATCGCATTTGCTAAGGCGTAGGGCGCAAGGTTGTTGTGGGAAAAATACCCAATTGCTGATCGTAAGCTTAGATGACCTTGTCTAGCTTATCTTTAACGGATCTTAAGCTATTATCTTACTGTTCCTCCCTCATTTATGTATGATATATAAGACCTTCTTTTTCTTGAACGGTGAATTCTATGGTCAATAGCAACATTATCAAACAAGCTCCTTATGGCTGTGCAAAATACGAGCAGATCGTCGGTCAAAGCTATGCTTATGTAGATAAAACCAAATTCATCGAGGTTTTAGAGAAGGAAAGTGGCACCTTATATCCCTTTATTGTGCGTCCGCGTCGTTTTGGAAAAACTCTTTTTACCTCAGTTCTCCAAGCTTATTACGATAGAGCTTTAGCAGATAGATTTGAGCAAAATTTCAAAGGGACCTACATTTTTGAGCACAAGACCGAGCTGGCAAGCTCATTTCGTGTTTTAAAATTTGATTTTTCTGGAAATTCAAAAGAAGACGTTACTTCAAACTTCATTAAGAAGCTGCATGTTGGCATCTCAAGCTTCGTAAGCAGATATCCAGTAGCAGGATGTCAGCGATTGTTAGTTGAGAAATATAGCTCGCCATCTGCTTTTCTTGATGATTTTGTATCTTTGTATAACACTCAGATTGATCAGGATATCTTCATCATTATTGATGAGTATGATCAGTTCTCAAATGAAATTCTTGCAGAGAATAAAGAGCTTTTTAGACAGGTAACCTCATCGCAAGGATTCTTGAAAGATTTTTACGCAAGCCTAAAGTCAGCAACTGTAAACGGGCCTGTTGCACGAGTGTTTATAACTGGAGTTACCTCCATCTCCTTAGATTCAATGACATCTGGTTTTAACATTGCTAAGAATATTTCATCTCTGCCAAAATTTGCCGCGATGTTAGGCTTTACCGATGAAGAGCTAAAGGCGTTGATCCCTCAAGTTGTAGATTTAAGTAAGTATGATCATAGCGTGCAGGAAATTTATGATCGTATGAAGGTTCTATATGATGGATATCGTTTTAGTCGAGATAATCAGGTGTCCGTTTTCAATGCGGCGATGTCGCTTTATTATTTAGATAACCTAGCGATGCTTAACCGCGAGCCTGATACCTTATTGGATCCTAGCTTTTCTACCGATCTGTCAAAGGTCGATGCTATTTTAAGCTTAGGTAGCAAGGATGTTATACGAAAGATAATAGAGAAGGCCTTGCGACGAGAGCCAATTCCTTTTGATCAGGCCTTATCTGTGGTTAATTTAAATTCGCAGAACAAATTAAGTGAAGCCGACATCCTATCTACCATGGTGTATATGGGATATTTAACTTATACCGCAGATGATCCTTATGCCTTGCAGGTTCCTAATAGGGCCGTATCTCAGCAATTTTTTGAATATTACTTGCGTTATCTGAAGGGGGATAGCGGTTGGTCTTTTGTTCCTAGGCTTTTTGAGCAAGCTTTCTTAAAGTTAGCTCAAGGCGATCCTTCCCCATTGCTTTATTTGCTAACATCAGCGCTTTCATCATCAAGTGGCATCCATAAAAGCTTGCATCTATCAGAAAGTGATTATCAGACCATGTTGCAGGCGGCCATGTTCTTTAATGCAGAGTACGAGGTCAAAGCAGAGCATGAGGTCTGTGGGAAAACACATGGGGTTACAGATCTGGTGTTTATTCCTAAAAAGGATCAGCTGTGCTCCTATGTATTTGAGCTGAAGTATCTAACTAAGAAAGCGGCCACCAAGATTGCGGTAAACAAGGCGCTTGAGAATGCTCAAACTCAACTTTATAAGTATTCACAGGATGAATATCTTGGCTCGTTGAAGAATTTGAAATTGGTGGCGGTTATTTTTGTTGGTACCGAAATTAAAGCTCTATGGATTGATGGGAATGAAGGAAAG
Source organism: Bacteroidaceae bacterium (assembly GCA_963639245.1). Taxonomy (GTDB): domain Bacteria; phylum Pseudomonadota; class Gammaproteobacteria; order Enterobacterales; family Succinivibrionaceae; genus Succinivibrio. The sequence continues at coordinate 569 of CAVHVI010000163.1, read as the reverse complement.
TAACTATGAAGAAGCCTTTATCACTATTAATGTGATTGAGATTATCTGGAAAATTGCAGAGCATTTTTACAGCTAGTTGGGGAGTGAGTGCCGGCGTTTTTAAATAAGCGATGATTGATGGAGCTGATGCCTAAGCGTAGAGCATTTTGCTCATCGTCTTATTCCTTTGGGCGGCTCATTTTCTATATTGTTTGCGAAATGCTCCGGCGGTTACATAAAATCTTTCCTTAAAGAGCTTTGCAAATAGCTTCCAGTTGGTAAAGCCACTGTTTTTCATGATAATGCTGATCGGCAGATCAGTATTAATGAGCTCCTTACTGATTTTGCAAAAACGTAGATCATATATATATTCAAGAGCAGTGATGCCAAAGCTTTTTTTAAACAGTCGACAAAAGTAATTATTAGTAAGCCCGCTTATAGAGGCTAAGGTATCGATGCTGATTTTACCTGTATAGTTTTTGCTTATGTATTCAATGGCTCCTTGAAGCCTAATACGATCGTCGATTATGTGATTAGTTTGGGATTTTTTTAGAGAAATTGTGCATTCTTTATAACATATATATATAAGC
>CAVHVI010000162.1:0-5008 GCA_963639245.1 Bacteroidaceae bacterium | reverse complement strand
AATGCCTTTTTGCAGGAAAATTCTCTAAGTTCCCCAAGCTCTTTAAGAAATGAAGCACCGCGCCCCATAAATGTAGGTCATGCTGACAAGAGTATTTTTGCAAATGTTGGGCTTAAAGACGCAAATAACTATCCTCCAAGGGATAACCTTGCGCCACAGGTAAGAGCAACTAATAGCAATACTGCTATTTATAATCAAAGAATTCAGGAGCCCTTAACTGCGCAAGCTCCGCAGTTCTTAGATCAAAAGACTGCGCAAAATTTAAATACACAAAATATAAGTGCCCCTAAAAATGAACATCATGATTTGCCCCCTCAAGCACAAGGAAAGATTGAGCCTAGTAAGGAAAGCTTGGCAAATAGTAAAAAAGAGAGCGGATCTTTGCATAAACAAAATGCTATCAAGGGAGCCTCAACTGCCTTTTTATATATAAGACAGCTATTAGCCTCAATCTTTACTCATTCAAATCTTGGGGTATTGATGCCAGAGACGGCATCAAAGCTTGGACCATGCTATCCAAGCTCCATGCCTATACCTATGTTCATCATAGGCTTTTTAGCTGTTGCACCATTTTTCTGGGGTGCTAACTATATTATGGAGGTTCCGCCCTTTCTCTCTGCGGCCCTATCAACTGCAGCCTTGTTTATCTTAGGGGGAGCCTGTGGCTTTTTAGGCATCACCAAATGCGTAGCCGCCTTTTCCTCTACGCGCTCAGATCCAACCTTACATACACTCATAGTAGTTCTTTATACTGTGCTACTTACTGCAAGTCTTGAGACCTTACTTGATGAAATGAGCGCCGGGCTTGAGGTAGCACTATGCTTTGGCGCAGCCTCGATGCTTGCAGCCTTATCAGCATGCTCCTTAGAAATTGGTCAGACCTCAGATCCTGTTGATTCCTTTGGTATGCTTACTATCAAGGGCTTGGTATTTGCAACAGTTTTGACCTTAGCTGTAGTGTTTTATGTATTCCCCCTCTTAGTTGCCATTACTCTTACGGGACTGGCGCTACTAATGCGTCTAATGCTTGGCTTATATCTGCAAAGAAAGGGGATCATGATCTCACGTAGTATTGTATGTGGCATGCATCTTTCAGTATTAATCATCCTGCTTATCTACATCATAATTGCTGCAGGACGCATGCTTATCTAAACAACACGCTTTAATTTAAGGGAGGTCAAGTCTGTCTACAATCAAGGCCTCCCTCTTTTTTTCTATATCCTCTTGGCACAAAGCTTGGCAAGGCAACAGCGCTCACATTGCATATTGCGCGCCGTACACACGAAGCGGCCGTGATATAAAAGGCGGTGATGGGCCTGCATCTTAAATTCATCAGGAATAATTGAGGGTAATTCACGCTGTACAGCTAAGGCATCCTTGCCAATACACAGTCCTGTTCTCTTGCATACTCTAAAGATATGAGTATCAACGGCGATAGTTGGATGATGAAAGGCCACGTTTAATACCACATTGGCAGTCTTCTCACCAACTCCAGGGAGGGAGATTAAGGACTTAAAATCATCTGGAACCTGAGAATCATAATCATCAACTAGGATCTTAGACATCAACGCCAAATTGTGAGATTTCCCGCGCCAAAGACCTATGGCTTTGATATACGGCACTATGCCCTCCTCCCCAAGCTTTGCCATAGCCTTTGCATCAGGTGCGACCTTGAATAATGCGGGAGTTGCCTTGTTTACAGACTCATCCGTAGCCTGAGCTGAAAGCATCACCGCACACAACAATTCAAAGGGATTTTTAAAGTTCAGCGCCGGCTTTGGAGAGGGGAATTCCTGCGCTAAAATTTTCATTAATTGAAAAATTCTATCTTCTGAAAAAATCGTTGACATTTTTTTTCGCTAAAAAAAGGTTGTCTATGCGGTAAAATTAGCGTCGTTTTCATAAAGAATACGGTCTCATAAGAATAACAACAACTAATTACATGAACGAATTGAATTTCGCTCATCATTAAGACTGCTGACAAAATGCTACATTATTTTCTCCTATTCTTCACCGCAGTTATCGTAAATAACTTCGTGTTAAGTCGTTTTTTAGGTTTATGCCCCTTCATTGGAGTCTCAAACCAATTAAAAGCAGCCGCCTCTATGGGATCGGCAACCACCTTCGTTTTAGTGCTTGCCGCAATATGTTGTTATATCATCAATACCTATGCCCTGATCCCCTTGGGACTTGAATCACTTGATCTTATCGCGAACATTGTCGTGATCGCCATTGCAGTACAGCTAGTTGAAATCTTAATTCGCAGGATCTCCTATTCACTCTACAACAGCCTCGGTATCTATTTACCGCTTATAACCACTAACTGCATTGTACTTGGCTTGGTACTGCTTAATGCCAATATGCATCATGATCTAGGCGAAAGTGTGGTTTACTCCTTTGGTGCTGGAATGGGCTTTACCCTAGTTTTGGTTTTATTCTCAGCAATTCGCGAACGCTTGGCTATCTCTGATGTGCCCGCACCTTTTAAAGGTACTGCCATAGCACTTATCACCGCAGGCTTGATGTCATTGGCTTTCATGGGCTTTGCAGGCTTTACAGGAAGTGCCATATGAGTTCACAGTCAATTGATTTTGTAATTTTCTTCGCCCTAGCGCTACTTGCAATTGGCTTTGTGCTATCGCTCTTGTTTACCTTTACCCAAAACAAAAGTAATGGCGCAGAAAAGCGCGTTTTAAACTTGCTTCCAGGCATGAACTGTGGTCAATGTGGTTATCCAGGCTGTGAAAATTATGCCAAGTCCTTAGTAAATGGTGAGGCAGCTTTAAACCTTTGCCGCCCAGGTGGTGCTGATCTGGTGCTCTCCCTTGCCGAGGCTTTAGGAGTACCAGCAGTAATAGGCAAAGATCATGATGAAGAGCTTTTTGCACCGCGTGAAGTTGCTTTTATCCATCCTCAAAACTGCAACGGATGCTCAAAATGTGTACGTACCTGTAAGGCTGATGCTATCGTAGGACTGCCCAAGCAACCTCATAACGTTATCACTAAATACTGCATAGGTTGTGCTGACTGCGTCAAATCATGTCCGCACGAATGTATTGAGATAGTTAGAACCAAGCCCGATCTTGCCCACTTCAATTGGGACATTAAATCCGTACAAATTGGCCAGAATAAATAGATAGACACGATGTTAAAAAAAGCAAAGCAATTAATTAAGATTAAAAGTGGCAAGATCTGGAAGTTTTTTGGCGGAGTAAAGGCTCCTCAGCTTAAATATGCCGCCGAGGATCCTATTGAAGAGCTAGGAATTCCGGCCTTAATTACCCTTCCTGTGGAGCGTCACCTAGGTGAGATGGGGCAGATCTTAGTTGCATCTGGTGACTACGTAAAACGCGGTCAGGCACTAACTGCGCCCGATCCCAAAGGACGCTTGGTACCACTTCATGCATCTACCTCTGGCACTGTTTTACATATTGCGCCACAGGTACTACCTCACCCTTCAGGCTTTACTGGTAGTTGCATCACCATCAAGCCTGATGGCTTAGATAATAGCGTCACACCTGATCCTTTAAATAACTGGGACACTCAAGACAACGCAACTATTCTTGAGCAGATCCGCAAAATGGGTGTTGAAGGCATGGGCGGTGCCCTATTCCAAACGGCAGCCAAGCTTGGATCGGCCATCAAGGATAATATAGCTGGTTGCTCGGTCTTTATCGTAAACGGCTGTGAATGCGAGCCAGGACTTTCCTGCGATGATCGTCTCATGCGCGAAAATGCCGCAGAAATAGCTCAAGGCATAAAGATCATTCAAAAAATTATTAAGCCTGAAATCACCTTAGTGGCAATTGAGGATAATAAGCAAGAGGCTATCAAGGCCATGCGTGAGGCAGTTGCGGGTATTGCAGAGATTCGTGTATTACCCTCACGTTATCCTGAAGGCTCTGCCCGCTCCTTAATTAAAGCCGTAACAGGTCTTGAGATCCCCTATGATGTTCATACCTCAGAGACGGGGGTTGTTGTAAATAATGTTGCTACCGTTCTAGCTGTAAAAAAAGCAGTTATAGATGGCTTGGCAGTGACTGAAAGAGTAATTACCGTTATTGGTAAATCCCTTAAAAGACATGGCAATGTAAGGGTAAGATTAGGTACATCCGTACGCTTTATCCTGTCTAACTTCCACCTAAATCCTGATTTTCGTCAGCGTATTATCATGGGTGGACCGATGATGGGCTTTACTCTACCATCAATTGATGTTCCCATCACCAAGGCTACCGCTGCCATCATGGCGCCTGGACAAGATGAAATCCCGCCATCCCCAGAGTCTTTAAACTGCATACGCTGTGGACGCTGTGCTCGTGTATGTCCCTCACGCTTAGTGCCATATCAAATGTATGCCTTCTCTAAAGCAGGCGATCATGCTAAGGCTAACAAATGTGGCATCAATGATTGTGTGCTTTGTGGTTGCTGTGCCTTTGAATGCCCAAGCCATATCGATCTAACGGTTCAATTTAGACGTGAGCAGGCATTATCTTCTATCATTTACGAAAATGAAAAACGCAATCAACGCGCCCAAGAGGTAGCTAAGGAGCATGAGAAGAAGGAAGAGGAGCGCAAAAAACGACTTGCTGAGAAGAAAGCTGCCGCCCTTGCGCGCATCAAGGCAGGAAATGGAGCTCCCAAGAAGGCAGTATCATCCACGCAAACTAGCTTAGAAAAAACTGCAATTATCCAAGATAGTGCTAAGGATGCTTTGGCAAACACCAACTCAAAAGAAATCACCAATAGTGAGATTAAAAAAATAGCGCTTAGCCCTGAGGAATTAGCAGAGCGCAGGCAAAAGGCACTGTTGGTAGCACAAAAACGTCGTGAGGCCTTAGCTAAAAAGCAAGCTGAAATGGCCAATACTGAAATAACAAAAGATGAAATCCAAAAAGTAGCCCCTACAGCTATTACTCAAAGAGAAAATGAGGCTCCTGTAAGCATTGCCTCCAATGCTATGACAGCTGATGCTAATCAAAAATTAGATGATATTAAGCCTGCTAAAAAC
>CAVHVI010000161.1:0-5011 GCA_963639245.1 Bacteroidaceae bacterium | reverse complement strand
TTGAATAATGTGGTGACGTAAGAAACGGTCACGACATTATTTCGAGCGATGATTATCAATCCTAGGCCGATACTTCAAAGCTCTTAATAATGATTTGAGTAAACAAATCAATTTTAGGAGCAAATATGGGCACTGCGAAAAAGAAATTAAATGCGCAAGAGCTCGCACTGGTGGAAAGCTACCGCCAAAGAGGATTGGAGCCTGTAGGAGTTGATTTAGCCTCCAAAAAGTTCCAGGTATGCTATGTTCGTAAGAACGGTACAGTATTCAATGGTCAGCTAAACAGAGATGCCTTCTTTAAGTTCATTGAGAATAACGAGGACTTATTTGAAGGACGCAGGATGTTGGTTGGTTTTGAAAGCTGTGGCGCATGTAACTTCTGGGCACGTAAGTGCACTGAGTATAAGCATGAGTATCGCATTATTCCGCCTAGCAAAATCAAATCTTTCATAGGACTTGATAAGACGGATGCCATTGATGCCTTTGGTATCTTAAAAGCAACCTTTAATGCCTCCTTATCCTCAATTAGTTGCAGGAGTGAGGAGAATCAAACTCTCTTAAATCTTCTAAACGTCAGAGAGCAATTCTCAAAGCAGTTGATACAAACCCAAAATGCTCATCGCGCCTTACTCTATGAGTTAGGAGTGGTATGCGCTGAGGGATTAAAGGCCATCATTACTGCAAGTGATGATTTGCTCAAGGAAAAGACTTCAGCTAAATCCTCAGGACTTAATAGCTTTAAGGTAGCAGTAGAGGCCTTCAGACAGGATGAGGATTGTCTATCCAAAGCCTTAGAGAGCATCGATAGCTACATCAAAGCCTATGCTAAGGGTAATGAGGATTGCCAAAGACTTATGACCATACCAGGTATTGCTGAGATATCAGCAGTAACCCTCTATGCCGTCATGGGTAATGCTGATGACTTCCCTTCATCAAGACACTTTGCCGCTTTTGCAGGCTTTGCTCCTAAGGTATCAGGTACAGGAGGTGTTACTAATGTAGGTACCTTAAGAAAGACTGGTAATAAGCTGCTAAAGAAAGTCTTATACATGTGCGCCATTGCCCGCTTTGGCCAGATGAGAAAAATCGATGTCGAGCATTGCTCTAAAATCTCCAAGCTTGCTGACAATGAAGCTTTCTCAAATAAAAAGCTCATCTGTGCTATTGCTAATCGTTTAGCTAGAGTTGCATGGACGGTGTGTAAGAGTAAGAGCGCTTATGACAAAAAGAAGTGTCAGCTACTTGGCTGATTAAAAAAACTTGCTGCCACGAATTTCTGCCTGATAGGTATTTTAACCGTTTCTCTCCTAGTCACAGGCAAAAGCAGTGCTGTAGCCTCAAAGGATGTATAAACCTTGTGGGATTAAAGCCCCTATGTTTTTTTTGCATTCATTGTCCTAGAGGCTACAGGTTACGGATTTAAGCTAAGGCCGTTAAAAAATATCCTTAGGTGATTAAAGTCTCAAAGGATTAGTTAAGCCCTCTGTTTTAAATCTCTCTGCCTCGAACATTATTCTGTAACCCTGCGTGTGCATGGGAGGACGTATTGATAGATTTGGTCGTGTATAGACAAGCTTAGGTTTTAGATCGCATCCATGATGATGCGGTCTCTTTTGAGGAGTGCTTTATTAAGAGTACTCCTCAAAGGCAACGGTGTTGGGAAAGGATGGTCGAAAATCTGTGGTAAACCACTTTCAATGAATAGTCCCTCTTTCCAGCCGCCAAGATGATGATAAGGATGAAAAGCAATCTGATTTAATTCGCTCGTTGAATTATCCCTCTACCATCATCGGCCTTTACTTTGCCTACGCGCTACAGATGAACGCGTAATACTGAGGTAAAGATCCTCAGTGTGATCTCAGATCATTATTGCGAGTAATACCGTGCAGGCAAGCAAGCTGTCTTTGAGGAGTGCTTTATTAAGAGTACTCCTCAAAGGCAACGGTGTTGGGAAAGGATGGTCGAAAATCTGTGGTAAACCACTTTCAATGAATAGTCCCTCTTTCCAGCCGCCAAGATGATGATAAGGATGAAAAGCAATCTGATTTAATTCGCTCGTTGAATTATCCCTCTACCATCATCGGCCTTTATTCCTTTCTGCTCGTATGCGCCGTCCTGTCATACTTAATAATTGCTAAGTTTTATTGCGTGCTCGTCCAGTGATCCTAATTGCAGGAGTGAGGACTTTCTGCAAGTGCAGAGGAGACGGATGGTCTCGTAAAAAAGAAAACTAGAGGGAGAGGTTACTTTAGGTGCAGAGGTGTTTGCAGGGAGATTTGAGGTTGTTTACCAACTGTAAGTGGCGGACTTAAAGACTATACACGTCAGTGTTGTGTATAACTTAAGTTATCGTATAGAAAAATATATATCGTAAGTTAAGTTATACAAAAATCTAAAGTATAACAAGCAATTATGAGCGCTATCCTAGCTGTGTATCCCTAGTGCTCAGATCCTAAGAGATCACATCTGGTAGCTTTAAGATAGCAACCGGATCTTTAATTACGTGAAATGTTGGCAGGAAGATCCAAAGCGGATCAACAACTGCAAGGAGCGAGCTTAGGTGCTATACACCTCAGTGTCGTGTGTAACTTAATTTAAGGTATAAGAAAATATATATCGTAAGTTACGCTATACAGAAATCTAAAGTATAACTAATGATGTATAAGCATTATTCCCGCGGTGTTCTCCATATCGTGGCCTAATCCAATGCGCCCAAGAGCACAAAAGCTAAGCGAAGAGGAGTTTCGGAAAGATTTGTGGAGGCTTAGCAATAAGATCTAGTGCGCTTGATCTCTATACACTTCAGTGTTCTGTACTATTGCTAGCAACTTGAAAAAAATAGAAAAGCAGCCATTTTTGTAGTATCGTTTTAATTGCTCAAAAAACACGGCATCACCTTTAAAAAAGACGTGCCAAAGCCACGGAGGGCAAACAAAAATGACTGCTATTGCTAATAATACTAAATCTACTGCTGAAATCAAAACTAATTTTAAGCACTCATTCTTTAAGAATGCTTTAGTTGAGGATGGAATGGTCAAGGTTGGGCTTGATTTATCAGCTCATCATTACCAAATCTGCTTCCTTAATAAAGATCAAAAACAGCGTAATTTTAATCTATCTCGCGAGCGCTTTGAGAAATGCTTACAGGAAGCTGGTGTTAAGCTCTATATTGCCTTTGAGGCCTGCTCTGGAGCTTCTTTCTGGAAGCTCTACATAGAGAGTTTAGGACACAAAGTAAGACTGGTTCCTACAAACTATACCGCCGGTGCTCGTGGGTATAAGGCTAATAAGAGTGATGCTATTGATGCAGAGGTTCTAAGAGAGTCTCTATATATTGCAGGCTTTAAAGAAGGAAAAGTTAGATCCTTAGATGAGCTCTGCTTAAGAAAGGCTTTCCAGACCATCGATGGAATTAATAAAGCGGTTGCAGCTGAGGTAAACAGAGTACGTAGCCTCTTTATTGAAATTGGCTATCCCTATCACAACATAAACACAGTAGATGATTGTCTAAACGCTATAGACAGCTTCCAAGCCTATGCATCAACGCATAGCACTTCCTATATTGATACAGTCTCAGTTTTATGCGAGGAAGTACAAGAGGCTTTGATGCTTTATGTTAAGAGAAAGAGCCGTCTTATAAAAAAAGTAATCGAGCCTCATTGCGATGATGACATTTGTTGCACTCTTATGAAGAGTGTCCCTGGTATTAATTCCTACTTAGCGGTGCTCTTAAAAACCAATATTAGCACTATCGACAGATTTGATAACGCCCGAGATTTAGTTGCCTACCTAGGATTTACTCCAGCCCATAATGGTACTGGCGGTAAAGTCCATATGGGAAAATTGAGTCGTAATGGAGATTACATCCTAAAAGGCGCTCTATATGAAGCGGCCTTGTCCCTAATGCATCAAGGCAGGGGTAAACACGGACTTAATGGACCGCGCTCAGAATATATCCATGACATGATGGATCGTTATTCATCGAAGTTTAAAAAATCAGTAATTAAGATTTGTATCAAGCTTATTAAAGTCATATTTGGCGTATTGAAAAAGCAAGAGAGCTATTCGCCCCAAGTAAATAATGATCTGGGGGATGTTAAGAAAAGTACTGTTAAACACTCAAGCCCTAAGCTCCTAAAAAGATGGGATACGGAAGGTAATTACATCCGTAAATCCTTAAAGTTGACACTTGTTGAAGAAAGTACAGCTCATAGTGATGGAGAGCAAACAAGGCCCTCTCCTAGTGGATCAGAACAAAGAAGCCGATCCTTAAATTCAAGCAGAGTTGATTATGAAAATATCCAATTCAGAAATACTGACTTTGCAGCTTTATGGGAGTTTATGGGAAAGGAAGAACGAGTTGCAGCGCATAACAAACAATCTCGTGAACAAGTGCTCAAACAAAAGCGTCATCAAAGATCACAAAATGCTTTAGAAGCTTTTATACAAAAGAAAAGAGCAGAGAAGTACAACTCTACTGAGTTTTAACTTATAAGATTTTATAGACCATTACTTAAACTGTAACGTTTCATATATCCCAATTAAAAGCGAAGGTAGCACAATACATTTCTCCGTGATGCAAAGAATATAGGTATGCTGGAAATAAGCTTTGAATTGACATTGCGCGGAGTTTAACTTAGGTAGCAGTCATCAAGATGATGTACTAGTGCAGGAGTACAAATTTCCTGACGCTTGATAATAGATCGCATGCACCGAGCTTTTTGTGTATTGGGATGCAAGGAACGAACTAGAGGATAGCTATGAGGCTATAGACGGCGGGAAAGACCGCAACTCTGATATCAAATTCGCTATGCAGATTTCGGTCTGTAGTTTTTGTGTTGCCTAAAAATTCCGCTCCAATCGTACAAAACTAGCAGGAATAACAAATAATTAGTAGTTCAAAAAATATTTTTAGTCACCACAAAAAAGGATTGACACCGACCCCGTCACCATATAGAAGAACGAGTTGCAGCGCATAACAAACAATCTCGTGAACAAGTGCTCAAACAAA
>CAVHVI010000160.1:0-5026 GCA_963639245.1 Bacteroidaceae bacterium | reverse complement strand
CAACAGAGGTTACCGATTACATTAGAAAATGTATCGCCTCTGGTGAATGGAAGGTAGGCGAGAAGATCCCTTCAGAAACCGTGTTATCAAAGCAACTACACGTATCCAGGGCTACTCTGCGTATTGCTATCGCCCGCTTTGTCACCTTAAAGATTTTACATCCTGAGCAGGGCAGAGGCTGTTATCTAATCTCCGATGCCGTGGATAGGTTGGGCACAGGACTGCTTCCTACTAAGGCCTATAATGATATTAGATCGGTGCTTGAATATCGTCTTTTAGTAGAGCCTAAGGGACTTCATTGGGCTTTGCTTCAGGGTAGATCTAAGATTACCGCTTTGGCAGAGACTCTGCAGTACTCTTTAAACATCATGCGCCAAAGCATTGGGGATCCTGATGCCTTTATTAAAGCCGATATGGAATTTCATTTGGCAATTGCCAAGGCCTCAGGTAATGGGGTTTTAAGCGATACTTTGCTAAATGTGTTTGAAAATACCGCCAAATCTCATCATGAGATGAATGATCTTTTCGGCTTTGATAGTGGCTTGAAGGCTCATGAGAAGATTTTGCGTGCCATTGAGGCACACGAGGATCGTCGTGCGGTGCGTCTGCTTGAGCGTCACATTTCCGGTGCTATCGATCAGATAGCCAGACGTCCTCCTGTCATGGAAGAATAAAACTGAAGTTTTAGTAGAAATATGATCTCGATCATATTTCTCTATACTCACTTGTTAGACAACTTACAAGTTAGAAAAATTGTTACTATAATAAAACTATAGTAAACGGCATATATAACCTGTTTATAGAATTTTATAACTTGTACAACAAGTCAATAAAACTGCTGATATCAATAGATCACGGAGAAAAAATGAGCGTTAAGATCCAAGATATTGAGGTTATCAATACTGCGCCTGAGGGGATTAACCTCACCGTAGTAAAGGTTGTAACCTCTGAGCCTGGCCTCTATGGTTTAGGCTGTGCCACCTTTGCCTATCGTTGGCGTACTGTTACCTCCTATGTTTTAGATTATTTAAAGCCTCTGCTTGTAGGACGTAATGTTGAGGACATTCAAGAGCTTTGGCAGTTAATGCATCAAAATGCCTATTGGCGCAATGGTGGTATTGAGAACAATGCTATCGCAGGTGTCGATATCGCCTTGTGGGATATCAAGGGCAAGATGGCTAATATGCCTGTGTATCAGCTCTTTGGTGGTGCCGTGCGCAAGGGAGTTCCCGTATATCGCCATGTTGACGGCTCTACTTTAGAGGAGATCGTCGATCAGGTTCAGTATTATCAGGAGCTAGGTGTTAAGCATCTGCGCATTCAGTCAGGTGGCTATGGTGGTGGCTTGGAGATGAAGGCTCCTCATACAGCACCTGAGGGCAGCTATGATGGCATCTATTTAAATAGCCGTGAGTATATACGCAAGACTGTTAAGCTCTTTGATGGTCTAAGAGACAAGCTTGGCTTTGACATGGATTTTGTGCACGATGTGCATGAGCGTATTGCCCCTTGTGAGGCTGTAGAGCTAGCTCGCGCCTTAGATCCTTATAAGCTCTTCTTCCTAGAGGACGCTCTTCCTGTCAATCAGTGTGAATACTTCGAGCGCTTGCGTCAGGTTTCATCTGTTCCTTTGGCAGAAGGTGAACTCTTTAATAACGAGGCTATGTATCGCGATCTCATCGCCAAACGTCTCATCGATTTCATCCGTGTCCATGTAACTCAGATTGGCGGTATTACTCCTGCCATGAAGCTTGCCATCTTTGCAGAGCAATTTGGCGTACGTACCGCTTGGCATGGTCCTGGTGATATGTCTCCTTTGGGACATGCTGCCAATATTCATATCGATATGGCTGTACCTAACTTTGGCGTACAGGAATGGTCTGGTATTAAGCCGCCTAATTTCGTAATTCAGGAGCTTTCAGGACCTGAAGGTGCCTTGCTTGATGTATTCGATGGTTTGCCTGAGTTTAGAAATGGCTATGTCTATCCAAATGACAGACCTGGTCTTGGCATTATCTTAAATGAAAAGGAAGCTTTGAAGTATCCAAATAATGATGAGGTTACTACCTGGACTCAAACTAGAGCTCCTGATGGTGCTTTAAATCTGCCATAATATGCTTGTCTATAATAATTAATAAAACGTTAGACAAGTAACAAGTTTAAATCTAGAGAACATAAGGAGTGTTTATGCACATCAAAAACCTGTTGGGCGTTGCAGTGATGTCTACAGTGCTTTTGACTGCCTGCGGTGGTCAAAGTGACGGCAAGATGATCCTGCGTATCGCTCAGGCTTCGGCAGCTGACGGCGCAATTGGTATCTCAATGGACAAATTTGCCCAAGATGTAAGTGAGAAGACCAATGGTCGCATTGCCATTCACACCTTCCACAATGGCCAATTAGGCTCAGAGCGTGAGAATATCGAATCCGTGCAGATGGGTGATCTCGATATGGCCGTGGTAAATCAGTCCGTGCTGGTAAACTTCGAGCCTACTATCGCAGTCTTTGATTTACCCTATACATTCACCTCAGCAGAGCATGCTGATAAGGTCTTCTTAGGTGAGATCGGACAGGAATTTTTAACTAAGCTTGAAAAAGTACGCTTGCATGGATTTGCAGTGTGGGAGTCAGGCTTTAGAAATCTTACTAACTCAAAGCATGAAGTAAACAACGTCGACGATGTTGCAGGACTGCGTATTCGCGTGATGGAGAACAAGATCCATCAGGATCTATGGACCTCTTTGGGAGCTGATCCCGTGCCTATGTCCTGGTCTGATGCCTATACCGGCTTGCAGCAGGGCGCCTTGGATGGTCAGGAAAACCCTGCTACCGTTATTGATAAGAATAACGTAGTTGAGGTTAATAAGAACATGGCCTTAACCGAGCACTGCTATTCCACCGTCTTCATCCTCTTTTCACAAAAGGTCTGGAATAAGCTCTCCCCTGAGGATCAGACTATTCTTACAGACTGCATGAAGCAGGCCTCATTAGATGAGCGTGCGCTCTCGCGCAAGATGGATAAGGAAGCTATTGTCACCCTTGAGAGCAAGGGGATGAAGGTTACCTATCCTGATAAGAAAGGCTTTATCGAAAAGAGCGCTGACGTTCGCGCTAAATATGGTGCAGCTTTTAAAGAAGTTGCCGATCGTATTGCCGCTTTGGCTCAATAAGGAGGTAGAAGATGGAATCTATACGTGGTCTTTTTACCAAGGTACAAAGCGTGGCACGTACTATCATTGCGCTATGCATGATTGCTATGATGACCGTGATCTTTGTGCAAACTGCTACCCGCTATGTGGTGTTCTATTCAATTCCTTGGTCTGAGGAAGTGTCACGTTATCTTTATGTGACCTTGACCTTGCTAGGCTTAAACCTTGCTATGACCTCCAAGTCATTAGTGCGCATCGATATCATTGATCACAAGATCTCTAAGGGTGCTTTGAAGTATTTAAACCTCTTCCGTGAGGCCTTGACGGTTGTTATCACCGTGCTCTTCTTCTATTCATCCTTTGGCATGATCGATGTATCGCAGTTCCAAAGCTCACCTGCATTGGGTATGTCCATGCAGATCATGTATTCAATTTTGGGCTTAGGCTTCCTCTTATCTGCCATCGCAGCTATGTTTAATTTCTGTGATGCGCTTAAGGATTTGAACGATCAGGAGTAATACCATGGATCTTGCAGCAATTTTAATGTTAATTACCTTGGCAGGCCTCATGGTGATCGGCATGCCTGTAACTTGGTCATTAGGTGGCGCTATTGTTGTAGCCCTTAGTGTTGATCCCAATTTATCGTTATCACTTATCACCCAAAAGATGTTCGCAGGTTGCAACAACTTTGCTATGCTCGCACTCCCTGCCTTCTTCTTAGCAGGTGACATCATGGCCAAGGGCGGTCTGTCAAAACGCTTAGTTTCGTTTGCAGATACGCTAGTAGGCTGGATCTCAGGTGGTATCTCCCTAGTATCCGTGGTGGCATGTACCTTCTTTGCCGCAATTTCAGGATCATCTGTAGCAACCACTGCCGCAATCGGTGGCATCATGTATCCAGAGATGGTCAAGCGTGGCTATCCTAAGGATTACTCTGCAGCTGTTCAGGCTATCGGTGGTACCTTAGGTATCGTGATCCCTCCTTCAACCGTATTCGTAATTTACGGTAATATCACCAATACCTCAGTTGCCAAGCTCCTCATGGCAGGTATTCTCCCTGGTCTTATCTGCGGTATTGCTTTGTGCGTCTGGGCTTATATCAAGGCTCGTAAGGAAAACTTCCCCCGTGAAAGTGGCTTTAGCTTCGTACGCTTCTTAGTCTCCTTTAAGAGTGCTGTCTGGGCCTTGTTGATGCCTATAGTTATCTTAGGTGGTATCTATGCAGGTATCTTCACTCCAACTGAGTCTGCTGTAGTTGCAGTATTCTATGGCTTCTTAGTCTGCCTATGCATCTACCGTGAGCTTACTGGTAAGGAGTATTGGACTATTCTTTGTGACTCCTCCGTCACTACCGCTAACATCATGTTCTTGGTGGTAACTGCTCAGATCTTTGGTTATCTTTTAACCTATTATCGCGTACCAGTATACGTAACCCAGGCCTTCATGGCTGTAGCATCCTCACCTGAGATCTTCATGCTCTTGATCGTAGTGCTACTACTTATCTGCGGCATGTTCTTAGAGGTTGGTGCTACTAACTTAATTTTAGGCCCAATCTTAGCTCCTATTGCCTTGAAGTTTGGTATCGATCCGGTGCATTTTGGCTTGGTATTCGTATTCCTCTTGGCATTAGGTCAGGCAACTCCTCCATTTGGTACTACTTTATTCGTATCCTGTGGTATTTCAAATCAGCCAGTTGCTGCCGTATCTCGTCAGGTATTGCCCTTCGTTGTGGTTGAGATCATTTGCGCCTTGCTTTTTGCCTTCGTGCCATCACTCTCAACTGCCTTGGCCAATTTGATGTAGCAAGGATAGGAAAATATTTGAAATAAAGTCTCCTTTATATTAAGGAGGCTTTGAAAAAGACTAATATTCACGTTTT
>CAVHVI010000159.1:0-5131 GCA_963639245.1 Bacteroidaceae bacterium | reverse complement strand
ATTTTAAAGCTTTTATATTATCGATACTCTCTGCAAATGTAGACTGTCGTCTGTCGTATCGCCTTTCCATATCCTGCTCGTATTTAAAAGTCTTAGGCTCATTAGCTTTAAGCGGTTTCTTTCCAAGGAGCCAATCGATAGCAATGGCAGGATCTCTACTTGCTCTTACGTAATGCCGGCATAGTCTGCGAAGTTTTTGATTAGAGATATGGAATACCTTACAGACTTCAGCAAAGGAGCGGTATACCTCGCCCTCGTATTCAATCACCTTCATTTCAATAGCTCCTGAGTTAATACAGCAATAACGCTCTCTGCAAAAGCAAGCGTGAGCGTTTTGCCAAGCTTCTTTGCTTTTTCGGTAATAGTCTTAACTACACCCATATCTTTCAGCCCGTCGCATAGCTGATAGCCTCGCTGTGTAAGTCTAGGATAGGTAATACCGTAAAAAAGAGTATTACCAGAGCTTGAGACACTAGCGCCCTTGATATACCCCTCATCAACCAACATCTCTAGATGTAATAAATAGCGGTCTTGCTCGAAGCCCTCCAATCTACTCAAAAAATCCTCAAGCACTTCATCCTTGGTTGCCTTCAGTAACTTATAAAACACCGTCAAATTAAGCTCACTCATTATGAAGCTCCTGAAATAGCCTGTAACACATAAGGCACCGCATGACGTATTAAATCGAGAGTGACACCTGAGCCTACCTGTGAGCAATAATCCTGAAGCCTGCTAAAAAACTTAGGTGATCTCAAATGGTCTAAAAGATCATAGCCCTCCATGGTCATTCTAGGTCTTGTTGCACATAGCCTTTCAAAGCTATCACTATCGAAACAGTTCACCGAAATTCCCTTAACAAGCCCAGCGTCTACCAATAGCTCAATATGGCCTAGCACTAAATCACGGCGTTCAAGCTCTAACTCAACGAGCTTAGCGATACGCTCACCTGAGCTCATCATGCTATCGTCAAAAGGAACTCCGTACTTGCTTACGTACTCACCGAAAGTGTCTTTTTCTATACTCTCAAGAATAGCTCTAATCTCTGTCCAATCTCTCTTCATTCTGTAGCTCCCTTAAAACAAACTCTTCACCAGTCTTTAAACGCTCACGTACCATCAGCGTATTTGCGTAGCGTGCTGCCAAATCATCAATCAAGTTCCTGCGCCGAAGCTCCCGCACTATCTGCATCTCTTTCATGCCATTGATGTAGTACATCCGCATGATTAAATAAATACCAGGATTATTTTCCTTAAGCTTACAAAACGCCCTATCAATAATCGCACCTGAGGTATCATCGAGGTTGTAACTATTACCCACATGCCCCTCGCTAAAATATCCTTGGCATCCAAAATACCTACTCCACTTACCAAACTCTTCAAGCAGTGAAATAAAATCCCCGCTGTATCCCTCCTTGATTGCATCCTTGATAGTCCGAGTAAGCTTCATTTTAAAGATCCTCTATGTTTCGTTGAGTTGTTCGGTATTTCCGAACATGTCGGTAATTCCGACAAGTTGATTTAGGGCATTGGTATTTCAATATCAAAATGCTTCTTTGCAATCCTATTAATAATCAATGGCAAGAATTGCTTTAATGTTTCCCAAGATACTGCAAGACCAGCTTCCTTGATTGCCTTCATGCCCTGATTAAGGAGTTTCTTATCCTTAACTAGATCTGCATAGTCATAACCCTTTAAGGTGATACGAGGGTTGTCAGTCTTTAAGAAGAAGCGACCACTTCCGCACCTTACATCAACGCCCTTAACAAGCTCAGCATCTACTAGCATCTCAAGGTGACGCATAAAATCATCGTAGCTACTATCGTTAAAAGCTTCGGCTTTTTGTGTTCTCTCATCTGCCAATGCATCTAAGCTGTCATCCTCAATGGCATTAAAAATATCGCCTAGTAAGCTCCAATCTCTCTTCATAGATATCTCCTTAAAACTTATCTACGCACCATTTTAATAAACTCATCAATCACCAACACTGCAAGCCCCAAAGCTACCAAGGTGCCAAAGGTGATGACTAGAAAGAATATCCACATCAAGATATCAATCATTTGGCTTACCTCTTTTAAGAGTTGACAACAGCTCTCCCATAACCTTGATACTCTCTTCCTTAGATAGAGGCGTCTCCTCTGCCCGCTCAGGCTTTGGGAGCGCTTTGCTATCAGGATCTCTAGGAAGCTTAACGTTCTTACCTTTGTAGATTGCTTTTGCTTTCCAAAGACACATCCCATAATTACCAATAAACTCAGCTCTAGGGCATGAACTAAGTTTGCCAGGGAAATAGCAATCATCAACCGAAATCCCACCTTCATCAAACTTTAAGGCAAGCTCTATATATCTATCCACAAAGAGCTTTAAAGCATAGTCGCTATTACTAGCCTCTACTGGTCTTTCATTAAAGCGTTGCACCGAGCCATAAAGTGCTCTTACCGTCTTGCCTGCAATAGGATCATCCACCACCACGTCATCGTAGGTAGTACGTGAGGCACATAGGCGGGTGTAAAACTTCTCAGCCCTTGTCTTGTTTTGCTCTTTTTGAACCTTTATGAAGTATTCAATAAGATCTGCTATCTTGATATCAAAATGACAATTAGAGACAGCATAAATCACCGCACGCTCTAGTTCCTCATCGTTGTATTGCTCTAGGATTTTCAGGCTTAGTCTAGAGAGCTCTGGCTTGTCTGCGTCCACTATGCCTAAGTCTATTAGTATCTGTTTGCGATCCATTTTGTGATCCATTTATTTATTCCATTGCTATAATTTTTAATACTCGCCTGAAGTCTCCATCACCCCGTAAGGGGACGGAAACGTTCAGAGGTTTTGAAACATAGTCAACTTGCCTATGTAAGCAAGATTGACTTCACCTAAACTGCCGTGGCGGTTCTTTGTGATCTTCAGGCGAGCTTCCCCACACTCTGGATCACTCATGTCACGCTGAATGAAGATGATTAAGTCTGCATCCTGCTCAAGACCTGATGTCTCCTTTAAGTCTGTATTCTTTGGCTCATGATCTTTGCGATCATCTATCTTGCGTGATAGCTGTGAGAGCACGACTACAGGGCATTTAAATTCCTTGGAGATGATTTTTAGCTGTCGTGAGATTTCGGCGTATTTGGTTACGTCATTGTTGTAGCTCTTCCTATCGCCGTTCATAATTTGGACATGGTCAACCAAAATAGCAGCCAAGCCACCACAGCGCTCTGATATGCGTCTGCACCTCTGTCTCATGATTTGAGGTGTCATATAGCCATCATCATCGATATAGAGCTTTTGATGTAAAGCGTCTATCTCACAAGGCCTGCGATTCATTTCCTGAATCCTGCATTTATCTGCATCCGTGAGCTTAAAGTTGTCGAATTTCTGCACAGGGATATTGGTAAAGGAAGAGACAATACGCCACACTACCTGCTCAGCTGTCATCTCAAGAGAGAAAATCATCACAGGCTTTCGCACCGCAGGATTTTTAGCGATGTTTGTCATGATGTTGATACCCAAGGCAGACTTACCCACACCCGGCTGTGCTGCAATTATGTTCATCGTTCCGGGCTTCAATCCTGTGATGACATTATCAAGACCTGTGAAGCCAGTCTTCACACCGCCTACGTCTTCACCTCGAGCCTTGCGCTCCTCAGCGTCTGCATACCATGTACCGTAAACATCCCAAGCAAGGCGGGGGCCTTTGTGAGCTGTATCGGTGACGTTATCGATAAGGGCGTGCGTCTCATTCTCAAGCTGTGCTAGAGCTTGATTAAAAGACTGTTCATCAGGATGGCTGTATAGCACCTCTGCAAAGCGTTCAGTAGAGCTCAACCCGGTACGCATTTGGGAGTGCTGTTTGATAACGCTTGCATAGTAAGTAGCATCGATAGCGTTAACAGCATTTGATACAAGCTCAACGATGTACATCCTATCGATGAGATTGTCCTTACCAGTCTGGCGTGCCATAGTGAGGATGCGAGGGGCTGATATCTCCTTGACGCCCTCAGCTATCATCGATTGCACGAACTCAAAGGTAATGCGGTTGCGCTCATCGAAGAAATCTTCAGATGAGAGCTGATACTTGCTCATTGCCTCTTCAAAGCGTTCAGGCTCATAGATGACGGCGGTAAGGAAGTGTTTCTCAGCTTCTGTGTCTTTGGGTATGTTCTTTAGCGGTTGTGGTTTTGCCATGGTTATATCTCCATTTCTAGCATTGCAGGAGCGCCAGATGAGCCGTTGCTCCTGTTTTTGTCTTTATCGTCGTCATCCTCATCCTCGACGACTACGAAATCCGTCTCTGGCACTTCGGTAGCTTTGTCGGAGTAATACTTATCGAAGATAGCCTCTGCATCGAGCTTTTTCTGTGCTCTCTGCTCAGGGCTTGTGTAGCGCTTGTTATAGGTGCGTCTGCTCTTGTCTTTCTTGAGCTTTTCGAGGGCGTCAATCAGCCACCAACGGGCTTTAAGCGATAGATTGAAAACGTCTTTCCATCCCTTTGAACGCCAATAGTTGAGGAACTTGTCAGCAGATATGCGCATGTCTATTTCCTTGAGCTCTGGGAAATCCTGAAGTGCGTCGTTGTATGCTGGTTCAAAGAACGTCAGCGTTTCCTCTAAGGTGGTCGGATATTTGATGTCCTTTGGTGGTTGATTAATATTTAATGGTTGGGTTGTGGTTTTTTGCGCTTTAGCGCCCTCTGTACTAAAACAATCAGTACCTGATAATTCAGTACTTAATATATCTGTATCTTGACGTTGGTTTTCAACGTACCCCATACGTTGGTTATTAGCAGATCCCCCCACAGGGGTATTGTGATTATCAACGTACCCCATACGCTGATTATCAACGTACCCCGATACGTTGGTTTTCAACGTACCCTTATCATTGCCCTCAAAAAGGTACTCATGTTTTAGGTTAAAGAAAACTCGAGTACGCTTACCCTGAGACCATTTTTCAATCTGAGTAGTAATCAAGCCACAATCCTTAAGGCGGTTTAAAGCCTGAGTAATGGCATACCTTTTTTCGCCAAATTCTTCTTCAAGGTGTGAAATGGTTGTATAGCAAGTGCCAGTGCATCCCTCTTTGGTACTCTGCAAAGAAAACAATCTTGCATAGATAGCCCCAGATAGAGAATGGCAATGCTTAAA
>CAVHVI010000158.1:0-5158 GCA_963639245.1 Bacteroidaceae bacterium | reverse complement strand
AGCATAACCTTGCCATGGTTAGGGTCGCGGATTCGAGCTCCGTTTCCCGCTCCAGTAAGAAACACAGTTGGCGCGTTAGTAAAGCGGTTATACAGCGGATTGCAAATTCGTATAGTCCAGTTCGACTCTGGAACGCGCCTCCAGTGAGCCCGGGTGGTGAAATTGGTAGACACAAGGGACTTAAAATCCCTCGGACCTTATCCGTCCGTGTCGGTTCGACCCCGACCCCGGGCACCACTTCTTATAAGAATAAATAAAGAGGACGCGTTAAGCGTCTTTTTTTTTATCATTTCAAACAAATTTAGGAACGACTTTCATGTTCGCGGTCATTGTAAATACAATTGCCATCGTACTCGGTGCTCTCATAGGTCTAGTGATCCGTCGCGGTATTTCCGAGCAACTCTCTAATGAAGTTCTACGCGCCTTAGGTCTTTGCACCCTAGTGATCGGCATTCAAGGCGCACTGCAAACATCCAATGTTTTAATTTTGATCCTCTCCGTAGCCTTTGGCTTAGCTATAGGTGAGATCTTAAAACTTGAGGATAGAGTAAACGCCGGCACTGACAAGATCCTTGCCAAATTCACCAAGGGCAATAAAGGCAATTCATCTAAGCTTACCGAGGCCTTTATTACCTCCTGCTTAATCATGAATGTAGGTGCCATGGTGATCGTAGGTTCCTTGCAGGCAGGATTGCAGGGCGACTATACCATGCTCTATACCAAATCCTTGCTTGATTTCATTGCAGGTATTGTTATGAGCGCCGCCATGGGAGTAGGTGTAATGGGATCTGCCCTCTTTACCTTAATCTTTCAAGGTGCCATTGTCTTATTTTCAGAATATTTAGCGCCCTATCTTGCTGCTAAGATGGTTGCTGAGCTTAGCGCCTGTGGTTGCGTGCTCATTATGGCCTTAGGCTTTAACATGACCAAGATCAGTAAATTTAAGGTTATTAATTACCTGCCAGCCCTACTTTTAGTGCCACCGGTGATGAAGATCATCGTAGCTCTAGGAATTTAAAAGCCAGTTTCACTGCCTATTGATAGGAATGTAGATCTTCTTATCATTCAAGTTTTGCCAAATTGCATACGTTATAATGGATATGCGGTTGCTTTATGCAAACTAAGGCTTATTTTAAAGAAGGTCAAATTCCATGAGTGTAAAACGTAAGCTCCTTATTGGCTTTGTATCGGTTATTATTTTAACTGCCGTGATCGCCGGGCTTTCCATTTCTAAGATGGTATCAACTAATAATGCAGTCTTTACCATGCATAATCTGCTTGCAGATACCAATTCAGAGCTAATGAGCCTTGAGAATATATGGTCTGAGGTTGATGATCAAGCCTATAAACTGCAATTAAGTGCCAACTCTTACAATAGCAGTAGCCAAAATGATCTCGACAAGAATATTAAAAAGCTTGTAGATCTTTGCAAAAAAGCAAGTGAGGATACAACTCTTGATAATAAGGCTGCAGAGCAACTTTTAAAAAATGCCCAAAGCTATGCTCAAAGCATCAGCAGTGCTTTCTATCCAGCACTCTCCTCAGGCCATTTAGATGAAGCATCAGCCATTTATGATGAAAAGCTTGATGTCATCTATACCTCATCTAAAGAGCAGATGCTAAGCTTAATAGAGAGCAATGTTAAGCATGCCGGAGATATCGCCCTTGAGCAGGTCAATATGCGCGATATCTACATCATACTTGCTCTTACCATAGCAACTATTATCGTCTCCTTAATTATCGGTAGCTGTATTGCAAGACAAATCACTCACTCCTTAAATACCGCCGCCCGTCTTGCGCATGAAATAGCCGATGGTAACCTAACTCGTAAAATTGAAATTCGTAGCAATGATGAGTTTGGTGAGCTTGAAAAAAGCCTTAAGCACATGCGCGATAACCTCATGGAGCTAGTAAATGCCATCAAGGACTCCTCAGAGCAGCTAGAAGGTGGCATTGATCATGTGCATGCTGCTACCTTAGAAATCTCAAATGCCGCTGAGCTTAATCAAAACCGCGCCATAACTGTAGCCGCCGCCTCTGATGAGATGGTCTCTACTACAGCAGATATTGCTAAAAACTGCGCTCATACAGCCAAAGCAGCCGAGTCTACTAAGCACAGCACCGTAGAGGGAGCTGCGAAGATTCAGGAAACCATTAAAATAATTAAGGATCAGGCCGAGCAGTCAGGCAAGGATGCTGAAAACATGAATCGCCTTGCAGATCAGGCCAATAAGGTATCATCAATTATTGAAACTATTGAGGATATTGCCGATCAGACCAATTTGCTTGCACTAAACGCAGCCATTGAGGCTGCACGCGCAGGAGAGGCTGGTAAGGGCTTTGCGGTGGTTGCAGATGAGGTGCGCTCCTTGGCATCTCGTACCTCCGCATCTACACAGGAGATCACGCGCATGGTGGTCTCAATGCAGCAGGATGCTAAGATCTGCTCAGACTCCATGACAGCCTCCTATCAGAATATGAACCAAATTGCTGATCGTACCAATGAGATGAATTTGGTGTTAAACGACGTCTCTGATAAGGCCACCGACGTATCCTTGCAAATTACACAGATCGCAACAGCTGCTGAGGAGCAGACCACAGCCACCTCCGAGATCTCAACTAATATGCAATCAATTACCGAGGCTAATAAGACCTATATTGACAAGGTTGAGGAAGCCACCGCAGAAATTATGACCTCAAAAGAGGTTATTAACGAGCTTCTCGAGCATCTTAAGAAATTTAAGTTTTAGTTAGATCCTCATCAATTAAAGCCCCGCATTAAGATCGGGGCTTTTCTTTGTGCAAGGCTCACAAACTAAACTTATGCAAAATGCTAAAATTAGCGCTAGTGTTTTAGGTGATGAGAGGCAGATTTTATGATGAAGATCTTAATTCTTGGAGGCTCAGGCCAAGTTGGTACCGAGCTTCAACGTATCTTAAGAGAGATGACATCAGAAATAGGCGTAGTCCCTGATGCTTATAAGGATGCTAGCGTTGATGCCCCAAGTCATAAACAATTAAATATTTGCTCAAAGGTAGCTCTGACGCGCTGGATGAAAGCACACGGTCCCTATGATCTTATTATTAACTGTGCGGCCTTAACCGATGTTGATTATTGTCAAGCGCATGAGGCCGAGGCCTTGCGCATTAATGCCATTGCCGTAGATCATCTTGCAAAAAGTGCACAAGCGCAAAATGCCATCTTTATACAGCTATCAACTGATCAGGTATATGGCTATGAGTGTAGTTTTTATAATACCGAGGACAATCAAACAACTCCTATAAATGCCTATGGCCGTTCCAAGCTTGCAGGTGAGGCCTTTGCAAAAGAGGCATGTGAAAAGCTTTTTATCGTACGTACCTCCTGGGTCTTTGGCTATAAGGGAAATAATTTTGTTAAAACCATACTCAAGCTTGCCAAAGAACAAGGCAAAATAAGTGTGGTCAACGATCAAGTAAGCTCTCCCACCTCTGCAAACGATCTTGCAGATGGAATTTTACGACTGGCCTTAACTAAAAAATATGGGATCTATAACATCACCAATAGCTCTTATTGCTCTAAATTTGAATTTGCTAAGAAAATAACTACCACTAAACGCATCAAATGTGAAAAGGAAGAGATTTCAACAGCTGAATTTTTAAAGCGTAATCCAACCTCTGCCCCAAGACCTAATTGTACCGTATTGGCTCCTTGGAACACAGAGAGTCTCTTAGGCATAAGGGAACGCTCATGGGAGGCAGCTTTGGCACAATACCTTAAAAATTTACCCACGCTTGGTGAAGATTAAGCCTAAGATCCAGTTTTAACATAAAACTAATTTGCAAATCAGAATATAAAATGCCTAACTTTACTCCTAAAAATTTAGTGGTTACCGGCGGTGCTGGCTTTATTGGCTCAAACTTTGTGCACTATGTAGCAAAGCATTTTAAAGCTGTGCATATCATCGTGCTCGATGCCTTAACCTATGCAGGTAATCTTGAAAATCTGCAGGGGATTGATAAAAATCAGGTCGAGTTTGTCCAAGGCGATATCTGTGATAGTGAATTAGTAGATAAGCTTTTTGCAAGGGCCGATAGCTGCGTGCACTTTGCCGCCGAAAGTCACAATGACAATTCAATTGAAGATCCGCTACCCTTTTTAAAAACAAACGTTGAAGGCACCTTTAATTTAATTCAAAAGGCTAAAAAATACGATCTGCGCTTTCATCACATCTCAACTGATGAGGTCTATGGCGATCTGGCCCTAGATGATCAAAAGCGCTTTACTGAAAGCACTCCCTATCATCCATCAAGCCCCTATAGCTCCACTAAGGCCTCCTCTGATTTATTAGTTCGCGCATGGGTTAGAACCTATGGCTTAAAGGCAACTATCTCTAATTGCTCCAATAACTATGGCCCAAGACAGCATGTAGAGAAATTTATTCCAAGACAGATCACTAATATCCTTAGTGGCTTTCGTTGCAAGCTCTATGGTGATGGCCTCAATGTACGAGATTGGATCCATACAGAGGATCACTCATCTGCGGTATGGACCATATTAACCAAAGGAGAAATTGGTGAGACCTATCTTATTGGCGCTGATGGTGAGAGAAATAATCTTGAGGTACTACAGGCTATTTTAAAGGCCATGGGCCATAATGATACGGATTTTGATTGGGCAAAAGATAGACCAGGACATGATCGTCGCTATGCAATTGATGCAACTAAGCTTAAAAGAGAGCTTGGCTGGAAGCCTCTACACACCGACTTTGCCTCAGGCTTAATGGATACTATTAAATGGTATCAGGAGCATGAGCAGTGGTGGCGCCAATCTAAGGATTTAACCGAGCAAAAATATAAAAGACAAGGACAGTAAGCACATGAATAGCATCAGCTCTGGTAATTTCACTTTCACTAAGACATCAATTAAGGGCGTGATCATAGTGGATGTTAAAAGCTATGGTGACTCTCGCGGCTATTTCATGGAAAGCTATAAAAAGCCTGATTTTATTAAGGGTGGTATTAGCTGTGATTTTGTCCAGGACAATCAGTCCTCCTCAAGAAAATATGTACTGCGCGGTCTACACTTTCAAAAAAAGCATCCTCAAGCCAAGCTCGTACGCGTAATTAAAGGCAAAGTTTTTGATGTTGCTGTTGATTTAAGGAGCGCCTCCTCTAC
>CAVHVI010000157.1:0-5194 GCA_963639245.1 Bacteroidaceae bacterium | reverse complement strand
CTGTTATCGGAAATTCCGTTTTATCAGAACCAACCCTTAAGCCGTCATCTAACTTATTGATTAGCCAATAGTTATCATCTTGAGCACTGATAAAACTTTCCGATAAAAATAAATCTATCACCCTTTCATTGTATTGTCATATTGGTTCGTTTGTAAACGGAGGAACCACTATGACTATCAAATCCGCTACTGGGGATAAGGCATTATTTCCTGCTAATGCACTTAAAACTGATTTTCTTATAGAGTGGTTGAGGATTGTGCTATCTAAGTACGAGGCATATCTTCATCTAAAACTTAAAACCGTTAATTCCTTGCATTGGTATTCCAATATTGCCAATCGAGCCTTGCAATTCTTTCAATACCAAGGCGCCTCAAATCTTGCTGATATCTCATATAGAATGATGCAAAATTGCGCGAACTGTGTTTTGGATAATAACCTTCCGGCGCTACATTCATTTGCTATTTACGTAGGAGAGCAAACAAATCGACCTTATCTGCATTTGCTCACAAGCCGTATGTATTCTAGAAGGCTTGTTTGGGATCATGATTTAAAGTTCAAGCACTTATCCACTGGTGGAATTGGTGTCGAGAATTTCGTTGAATTAGCAGATCGCTTGTTTGAGTACCTAAATTCTCATGGTTACAGTCAAAGTCATGCTTATTTAGCTCAAAAAGTTAAAAATGACTTCTGCCTTTTTCTGGCAGCAAACAATCTAAAGTTTACTTTACCACTAGCCAAACTTTGGTGTAAAAATGCCAGTGATCCGCCGTATTGCATCAACACCAAAACAGTTTATCGCGTATTGTGCTTGATAGCGTCCATGGCTACAGGACATTCTCCTAACATCTCCCAAGTTTTCTTCCTTACAAAAACTCCAGCGAAGCAACCTCCTCAGTGGGCTAAAAGTGAAGTTGAGAAATTTATTGCAGAGCGGAGACAAGATCACCTCAAGGATCCTACCGTCAATATGTATTACCTCTGCGTAGTAAAATTTTTGTGGTACATAGATGCGAGAGGAATTCAACGCTTTAATGAAATCACTTTCGACTTGGTAAAAAGCTTTAATCTAGAAAGCAAAGAGCATAAGAATGCTTATGCAAAAAATGCCTATAACGTGCGCATCAGGCAATTTTTAAGTTGGCTCTATGTGGGCGGGATCATTGACCGAGATCTGGCTAGAGCATTACCAATAAATTCCGCTCCTCAGATACGCCCCGTGCAGGTTTTATCCCCTGAGCAACAAGAACGCATTGATGCATATTGCCAGCAAAAGGACATATCATCAAGAACCTATTACAGAGACGTTGCTGTTATCAAAATCATGAGGTACATGGGACTTAGAGCTAGCGACGTTGCCGAACTTAAATTTAGTAGTCTCAACCTGAAAGATCAAGAAATTAATCTAAATCAAAAAAAGACAGGGAAAGCATTACGGTTGCCCATTCCAACTCATGTCCTTAATAGCATTATTACCTATATTGAAAAAGAAAGACCAACGCCTCTAGTCAAGACGGATCTCATTTTTCTCTCGTGCAATGCCCCCTTTGGGAAGTTACAACGTTCTCAAATTGAATACTCAGTCAAGCGTGTTCTAGGTTGCGGCCAATGTCATATGTTACGTCGCACTTTTGCCACGGAACTCATGGTTGGGCAAACAGATCTGTCTTTGATTGCGCAAACCCTCGGGCATAGCAACACTAACAATGTCAGCAAGTACTTAAATGTCGATCAACAACGTATGCTCGCCTGCACTTTAACCTTTGTTGGCATTGAATATAACGGGAGTTACTTATGAATAAGACGCTCAAAAATTATCCATTTGCCTCGGCGCTCTCGAAACATATGCAGGCATTTATTGAGGAAAAGCGCAGCTGTGGTTATAGCTATAATCCAGAGGCTCTTACTTTATATAGACTAGATCAATGCATTCGAGCCAATAAACTTGATTGTGGCGAAATTAATCAGGCTGTTATTGAAATTTGGTGCCGACAGCTACCCACGGAATGTAATAACACTCGTTATAAGAGAGTTCTGGTTTTACAAGGCTTTCTGAACTATTTGAGAGGCATAGGAATTAGTGTTCCTCCATTGCCACTATTTCGTAAGCAACCTCCAAAATTAAGAAATATCCCGACAAAAGAAGAACTGCAAGGCTTCTTTGAATTCGTCGATAATTTTAAGCCTCAGGGACATAATTTCAGCATTTATAAACTAATTAGAAGTAGCGTTGTTTTTAGGCTTTACTATTGTACAGGGATGCGTTTAAGTGAAGCCGCATGCTTACGTTGGAAGGATCTAGACTTTGACAACGGCCACCTGCTGATCTGCGAATCAAAAGGAGATAAACATCGAATAATTTATCTGCATCAACAACTACTAGAACTTATGATGAGATATCAGCACAAGCTAAAAGATCTTGATTTGCTTAATGAATGGTTATTTCCAAGCGTTCGAAAAGAAAACAATCATTTATACAGCAAGATCATCACTCGTGATTTTAAAGAGTTATGGAAAAAATTCAGGGGAGGTAAAAAAGAAGATCCTGCTGTTAGACCAACAGTTCATTCCTTGCGTCACAGCTTCATCCTTACACGTCTGGCAACATGGACTGAAGAAGGCGTTGATATCAAGGTTATGTTGCCTTATCTGTCAGCTCATTTGGGACATAAAAGCGTTACAGAAACATACTACTACATTCAGGGACTATCTCATTTAGTACCCGCAGTTAAGCACTTCATGGAAACAAACGATGCGCTTTCAGAGGAGTTATATCGCTATGAATAACATCAAACCCCAAGCCTCAGTACCGGTGTTTTATTTTGGCTCATTAAAGTATTTGAATGAGTACTTGCCAAATCACGGCTCAAGCGAGCATACCATTAGATCCTACCGTAAGGCACTGAAGTTATTTCATGACTTCATCTGCGCTAAAGGGTTTTCTGCCAAAAATTTTTATTTCAGTGATTGTACCCGTGACATACTCTATGCTTTCATGGAATGGCTAAAGGCTAACGGTAGTGGTGAAAAGACAGCTAATGGCAGACTCGCAGCCATCAAGGCCTACGTAAAATTTGCTGTTGAGGAGGATTTCACGTTATTCTCCTATCAAGCAACAATCAAATCAGTCCGTCCTTTTAAGGTTTGTATCAAGGAGAATCCAACCTTAACTAAGGAGCAGGTTGAGCTTATAGTCAGCAAAGCTCCCAAGACAAAAAAGGGATATCGTGACCGCGTTATTATGCTTACACTGTATGAGACAGCTATCCGTGTATCTGAGTTATTGACCTTAAAGCTTGAGGATTTGCATCTAAAAGGCTCATCTCCATACGTTAAGATCAACGGCAAAGGTAAGAAGCAACGTCTTATCAGTCTTACCTCGCAGATGGCATCATGTCTAAAGGAGTACATCCAAGTCTATCATGGCAAGGATTCACCTCAGTTTGATGGTCTTTTTTACTCAGTTACCAATGGAATACCTGCAACGATTAGTGATCGCCAGATTAGAAATCTGCTCACAAAATATGCAACGTTGGCGCGAGTAGATGATCCTCAAATTCCGATGAAGATCCATCCTCACCTATTTAGACGCTCTCGTGGCACAAATCTCTATCAAAATGGTCTGGATTTAACCGTGGTATCAGCAATGCTAGGTCATGAGCAGATTGAAACCACTAGGACCTACTATGCACGACCATCAATGGAAATGATGCGTGAGGCAATGGAGAAATCAGCCCCTAATACCAATAATGAAGCTCCAAATTGGCATGGCAAGGAGGAAGAGTTAGCTCGGCTATTTGGACTTTAATCGGAAGTTATAAAACAATAAGCCGTCGCCTAATCAATAAGTTAGGTGACGGCTTAAGGGTAGGTTCTGATAAAACGGAATTTCCGATAACAGCGGGCTGGTTCCTATGTGGAATTTCCATGAATTAATGATCCCTTCTGACCTCTTATCTTGCCTGTTACAGAAGTCGATAATTTCTTCAACTCCTGATTCCAACGCCATTGTTTTCCACGATTCCCACCGTTCTCGTGCTTCCTCCTCAGTCTTACAGAACCATAGCGCCGATAACTGCTCTTTCAACAGGTAAGCCTTGTACAGATCTTGATTGGCATCTAACAGCGTATCTAAGCGTTTTTTCTGCTTTTCTGTCAGGTTCTCATTGTTTCTAAGCAACAACCAACGAGAGCCTTTGATTTGCTTGTATTTATCAGGATCTTCTAGCTTCGCATCCTGAGCTAAACGTAGGCGTATTGAACTGATGACATCACGGCCGTAGTTGGCTTTTACATGGAATTGATCATAGATCACAACAGCGTTAGGACAGTGCTTTTTAAAGCAGACGTCAAAGGTAGCATTCTGATCCATTGCTACTGCTAAGATCTGTTTACAGCCTTCAGGGCCACAGAGCTTAAAGAACTTGTTAAGCGTGGCGGCTTTGCGATCCCTTTCGCAGAAGATGACTCTCCTTGTCATTAGATCAATAATGACAGTGGCATAAACATGGCCTTTGAGAATAGAGAATTCATCTACAGCTAAGATCTTTGCGTTGCCTAAGCTAAACTTAGGGATATGCTCTTTTAGGTAGTATTTATGAGTGGTCTTAACGCTCTCTTCACCCAAATGATAGCGTTTGGCAATATGGGCTATAGCAGAGGTATTAGCCTCGTCAATAACAGCGTCTGCAAGGCGTGTAGTGAAGCGTCCTCCTTTCTTGTTGTATACCCAGTCTACGACCTCTGTGCCTTGTCTGTGGCAATGAGTACACTCTGTACGTCTGACCTTAATCAATAGGAAGCAATGTAAGCCAAATAGAGGCACATCTCTGTAGGAGTTATATCTGCTATCGTGGACGCGTGCTTCATGTCCACAGTGTGGGCAAATGGGTCTATCAACAGGATCTAAAAACAGATGTATAGCTGTGGGATCTACACGATATTTAGTGATTTTGTAGCCAGGAAAAAAATTAGAAAAGAGTTCTTCTGCTATACTATTGCACATGGCGTTGCTCCTGAAAATTGTTATGGTTTGTTTTTTACAATTTTAAGGTACAACGCCACTTTTGTATATGTGGGTGAAAAGATTACACAAAAATTTTTAAATTTTCAGAATTCCCCACTAAACCTAATAGAACCTAAAAAAACCGCCATCACAGTTTCTGCAATAGCGGTTTATTTTAGGCCTTAAGCCTA
>CAVHVI010000156.1:0-5214 GCA_963639245.1 Bacteroidaceae bacterium | reverse complement strand
CCTGTCTCCTCATTATAGTTATCTATCTGCTACTCCAAATTAGTCAGACACTCTCTGACCAATTGATGATTTTTCGGTGCTTTAAGATTGTAAGTTCTACCTTGGTGTAAAAGGTAGGATCTGACAAACTATAGGTAGCTTTGCTAGCAGAACATTTTCGCTTGCCTATTTACAATTTCCTTAGAAATTTTAAAAAGGAGATAGTATGTACGATTTTACAATGTGTCTGCCTACCAAGCTTATTTTTGGTAAAAACACCATTGAGAAGCTACCTGAGATCATGGCCCCTTATAAGCGTATTTTATTGACCTACGGTGGTGGCTCAATTAAGAAGAACGGGATCTATGACAAGATTAAAGAGTTGTTATCTGATAAGGAATTAGTCGATCTTGCAGGTATTGAGCCTAATCCTAAGGTGCAGTCAGCACGTGATGGCGTGAGATTAATTCGCGAACATAAGTGTGAGGCAATTTTGGCTGTAGGTGGTGGCTCAGTAATTGATCTATCAAAGCTTATTGCCCGTGCAGTCTCATATGAGGGCGATCCTTGGGATCTAGTACTAGATCCTGCTTTATCTGCTAAGCAGACCTCACTTCCCTTAGCTGATATCCTAACTATTGCTGCAACTGGCTCTGAGTATGACGCAGGCGGTGTTATTTCAAATCCTGAAACTAATGAAAAGCTCCCTGTGTGGGGGGAAATGCCTTTTGCCTCAATTCTTGATCCTAGCTATACCTTCTCGGTAAACGCCTGGCAGACGGCCTCAGGAGCTGCAGATATCATGTCACATACCATGGAGTCTTATTTAGTAAAAGAGGGGTGTACCTTAACCGATGGTCTTTGCGAGGCTATGCTTAGAACCGTGATTAAGAATACTCCGCTTTGCCTCAACGATCCTGCCAACTACAGCGCGCGTGCCGAAATTATGCAGGCTGCCTCCTTTGGTTGCTGTGGTATTTTGCACAACGGAATGTCTCCTGCTGTGTGGGCCTGTCATGCAATCGAGCACGAGCTATCTGCTTATACCGATATTACCCATGGTGCAGGCTTGGCAGTCATTACTCCTCATTGGATGAGAAAGTGCTTAAATGAACAAAGTGCCGCTCGTTTTGCTCAATACGGTCGTAATGTATGGGGTATAAGTGGCAGTGATGATATGGCGATTGCAAAGGAGGCAATTGAGAGGACTGCTCAATTTTTCAAGGATATAGGCCTTCCTGAAAGCTTGTCACAAATGGGAGTAGCTAAGGATCTACCCTCTCATTTTGAGGCTATGGCTATTCATATAGAAAAGCATTGGTTTGCATCCTTAGAAGGAGGTATCAGCCCGCTTAAGCGTGAGGATGTAATAGATATCTTAAAGCAGTCTATGTAAACTCATTTAAAATATTAAGTCCCTTCAAAAATTGCGTGATCCTGCTTTTCAAAGGCGAGATCACGCCTTATCATTACCCCTTAGATTTCTCATTTAAAGGTGATGATATGTATCCTTTTGAACTTTATCTTCCTACCCGCATGATCTTTGGCAAAGACAGCATTGAAAAGCTACCTGAGATCATGGCCCCATACAAACGTATTCTCTTAACCTATGGCGGTGGCTCAATTAAAAAGATTGGCATCTATGATAAGGTCAAGGAGCTTTTAAAGGACAAGGAAATCACTGAGCTATCAGGGATCGCTCCTAATCCTAAGGTACAGTCAGCACGTGATGGTGTAGCCTTAGCCCGTGAGCACAATTGTGAGGTTATTTTAGCTGTAGGTGGTGGCTCAGTAATTGATCTCTCCAAACTTATTTCCTGCGCTGTTGATTATGCAGGTGATCCTTGGGAGCTAGTACAGGATCCATCCAAGATAGCCTCCTGCAAGATAATGCCACTTGCAGATATCCTAACCTTATCAGCAACCGGCTCTGAGTATGATAACAGTGGTGTGATCTCAAATCCTGATACCGATGAGAAAATGGCTATCTTTGGCAATTTAAATCCTTTTGCCTCAATTCTTGATCCTAGCTATACCTTCACGGTGAATGCCTGGCAAACAGCAGCTGGTGCTGCCGATATCATGTCTCACACCTTCGAGTCTTATCTAGTTAAGGAGGGTACCACCTTAACTGATGGTCTTTGTGAGGCCATGCTGAGAACTGTAATTAAAAATGCTCCTATTGCTATCAAGGAGCCTGAAAATTATCAGGCAAGAGCCGAGCTTATGCAGGCCTCATCCTTTGGCTGCTGCGGTATTTTGGCAGATGGCATGACTCCTTCTCCTTGGGTATGCCATGGTATTGAGCATGAGATCTCAGCCTATACTGATATTACTCATGGTGCAGGCTTAGCAGTGATCACTCCGCATTGGATGCGTTACTCACTAAATCAAGATACCGCCTCCCGCTTTGCTCAATATGGCCGTAATGTTTGGGGGCTAGTAGGAGATGATGATATGGCTGTTGCCAATGAGGCTATTGATAAGACCTCTGAGTTCTTCCAATCCATAGGCCTTCCTGCCAAGCTCTCTGAAATGGGAGTTACCGCTGAGCACTTTGAGGATATGGCAGATCATGTGATCAAGATCTGGTTTGGAGATCTTTCTACGGCAATTTGCCCTATCGATAAGGGGGCAATCCTTGAAATTTTAAACAACGCCCTCTAAACTTCATATAACAGATACGAATTTGGCTCTCATATTTGGGGGCCTTTTTAGTATCTACCCGCCAGCGCCGTTTCAAACGAGATCCATTTGTGCCGTGCTGATTCACCTTTTCAGGAGGCACTATGATTGCAGAAAAATCCAAGGTACCCGCCATAGACAGACTTATGGCTATCATCGATTTTTTGATGAAAAATGGACCATCAAAGATGCGGGATATCATCGCTGCTACAAAGATTTCAAGAAGCTCGGCTTATTCCTTAGTTGCAGAGCTTGAGCATCATGGATTTGTAAAGCAGCGCTTTGATGGTAGGACTATGCTTTGGCTTAAGGCCATTGCTATTGGTAATGCTGCTTTGCGATCACTTGATATCATTCCTGCAGTAAGACCTCATCTTGAAAAGCTAGTGCATGATACTAAATCTCTTGGCGCCTATTTTGGCGTGATTTCTGATGGCGAGGCCAGCTTCGTGTGCGAGGCTACTAACCCAGGAGTTTTGGTGTGTACTAAATCTCGGGCAGGGCAACCAATTGATCTGGTGCACTCAGCAAACGGCAAGTGTCTTTTGGCGCATTTAAATAAAAGCACTATCAATGCAGTACTCCCAACTCTAAACTATAACCCGATCACTGAAAATTCGATAAAGGATGCCGATACTCTTGAGCAGGAGCTTATCAAAATCAAAAAACAGGGCTATGCCTACAATGATTCTGAGGATGATGCAGAGATCCGCTCGGTGGCAATGCCTGTGTTTTATGCAGATCATACTTTGGCAGGCGCGATATCCTTAGTAGTTACTGTGCGGCATTTTGATGAGGTTGGTTTACAGTACATGCTTGAGGCGGTTAAAAGTTGTGCTGAGATCATTGAGCGAAAATTGCTACTGTGATGCCTACGTCGCAGTAAAAAGAGTGGCAACCGTATAATATGCAAAGCTAAAGTCACCGCCTAAGTGTGATGTGCTTCGACAAAATAGTAATTTTGCAAAGCTTAGGCTTAATTTTTAAGCTAAGTTTACCGTTAAGGTCGGAGATAGGACTTGTAGCCCATGCTTTGTCATTGTAGGGAATAGCTATGAAACTAGGTTTAAAATTTGCTTTGATGAGCGCCGCTTTGTTAGGAGCAATCTCTCAAGTGCAGGCTGCTAAGGGAAAGATTGGCATCACCTTTCCTACACAAAATGAAGCTGCCTACTATATCGCAGGTCCAAAGCTTGCCTCTGCATTGCAAAACTTAGGCTATGAAACCGAGCTTTATTATGGCGCGGATAATGATATTCCCATTCAAAAGGCGCAGATCCCGCGCATGATCCATGAAGATCATGTAAATGCGCTGATCATCTCTCCCATAGATGCCAATTCCTTAGTTGATGAGCTAAAGCTTGCCAAGTCTAGAAAAATTCCAGTTGTCTCCTTTGATCGTCTTTTGATGTACACCGATGCGGTGGATTATTACGTAGGCTTTGATAATAGTAAGGTAGGGCAGCTTCAGGCTAAGGCCTTAATTTCCGATTTAAAGCTCTATGAGCGTACGGCCGCAGATCCTGCATATATTGAAATGGTTGCAGGTGATCCTAAGGATTCATCCTCTGAAGCTATTTTTACTGGTTTTTTGCAGGAGTTGTTGCCGTTTATCGATGATGGGCGTGTGGTGATCCCGTCAAATGAATTCTTCTTTGTCATGTGTGCTATTTCAAGAGGAAGCACTGACTCTGCCTTAAAGCGCATGGCTTCCTTAATTGAAAATCAGGGTTATGCCCCCAAGGGCCATAAGCTTGATGCGGTTTACTGCGTAACCGATGAAATTGCTGAAGGCGTTTTAAGAGCACTAAAAAATGCAGGTTTTAGCAATGACAACATGCCTTATTTAACTGGGCGTGATGCCACCGATCATGCAATTGAAGGCATATTAAAGGGCGAGCGTCGCTCAACTATCTATCGCGATCCTAATATGCTCATTAGCTCTTCTACTAAGCTTATTGACGATATACTGCAGGGAATGCAGCCTCAATTTAACGACAGTTCAAGCTATAACAATGGCATAAAGATGATGAATTCCATGCTTTGTGATCCTGTTTTGGTGGATGCATCCAATGTTAAGAAGATCTTCCCTAATTTCAAAATAGAGCACTAGGCTCCAATCCTCTAATCTCTGCTATCCCTAGCATTAGGGATAGTAGCAAAGCTTAATTGTCGTAGCGTCTTAGCCCTCTTCAATTTCCTTACTTTCATATTTATCCATTAAATTTCTCTATCAATGTATATCTTGAGGTGGAGTCTATCTTTTATGCAGTCGCGTGCGTGCTTTGATGACTGCACGTCTATTGCCTCATTATGTGTAAAGCGTGCTTTGCGTGCTATTTGCGGAAACACTTAATTAAAAGCTGATATAAAAGCGATCTATATATATTTTAATCGTTTGCGAATTGGAGAAGTGTAAATTAGTTATCGTAGGCTAACTTATGAAATTTTATTCAAATTTTCTCTAAGATATTGCAGTTTTAGATTGTTCAATGTAAGCGAGAAATTCAATTAATTTTCATGTTTAAAGCCTTGCTTGCAACTATATAG
>CAVHVI010000155.1:0-5251 GCA_963639245.1 Bacteroidaceae bacterium | reverse complement strand
CGATGAAAAAAAATGGTGTAACTTTTTGTTATATGAAGATAATATAAAAAAACGCCAATTTCATCTTAGGTTATCAAAAAGATCGCGCTTACGCTTTGGTATTGACCTTTATATTGTCATTTTCGTCAATATAGCGCTCGGGGGGTTTTCCTTGGAGTATGTAGCTAAAGGCCAAAATAGCTGAAATTACCTTATATAGATCCTCGGGGATCTGCTCTCCTACATTATATTTTGCAAGCTCCTCAAGCAGTCTTTTATCCTTATGAATATAAACGCCCTGTTGCTTGGCCATGGCTATCAGGGCCTCGGCGCGCTCATCAGTAGTCAGCGCATTTAAAATAGGGGCTAGATCGTTTTCGTTATAGGTAATAGCCGCGGCTTTAAGCTCTTCATTTTGATCTTTTCCTGCTTGCGAGGCATCTAAATTTTGATCGTCTCTTGCTTCCATGTTACTTCTCCGATTAATTTAGCAAAAAAAAAAAAACGGGGCTTTCGCCCCGCTTAGTATAGCGTATGAGAGATTAGATCTTCTCAGGAACCATTGCAATGTGGCCGCAAGGACACTCTTGAGCACAAACACCACAACCCTTGCAGTAGTCGTAGTTGAACTCATAGCCCTTACCAGGACCAAGCTTAACAATAGCGCTATCAGGGCAGACACCGTAGCAGTTGTCGCACTCCATGCAGTTACCGCAGGATAAACAGCGACGGGCCTCGAAGATGGCGTTCTCTTCGGTCAAGCCATGCTGAACTTCATCGAAGCAGTTAGAACGACGTGCAACCTCAAGCTCAGCGCGAACCATCTTAGGAGCCTCTGAGTAGTACCAAGGATGCATATCCTCAAACTTAGCGTCTTCGTGCTTAGCAGCTTTCTTATAGACAGCACCCTTTAGATAAGAGTTAACTGCACGAGCTGCATGCTTACCCATGCCGATAGCGTGGGTTACAGTACGATCGTTTGTCGCACAGTCGCCGGCTGCGAAGATACCCTTAACAGTGGTCTCTAAGGTCTCATCGTCAACAACCAAGGCATCACGCTCAAACTTCAAGCCATCAAGCTTATCGATAGCAATGGTATCAACGTTCTGACCTAAGGCTAAAACAACAGCGTCTGCAGGGAGCTCTTCGAACTCACCAGTAGGCTCAGGATAACCCTGATCGTTTAGAGCCATCTTCTCAATCTTGAGGGAGTGCTCGGTAGCACCGGTAATGGTGGACAACCACTTAACCTGTACGCCTTCTGCAATAGCTGCGTCCATTTCTTCTTCAGCAGCACGCATCTTAGCACGATCACGGCGATAAACGATGACAGGCTCAGCGCCGAAACGACGGAGTGAACGAGCAACGTCAACAGCGGTATTACCACCACCATAAACGGCAACCTTACGGGCAACCTCGATCTCACCAGTGGTCTCGATCTGACCTAAAACCTTCAACGCGTTTAGGATGTTGTTGGTATCGCCCTGAGGGATGTCAACATTTGAGGAGATAGTAGCACCTAAGCCTAAAACAACTGCATCATAGCCGCCGTTCTTCTTCTCTGCCTCAATATCCTCAACCTTACGGCCACACTCGATAGTAACGCCCATATCCTCGATACGCTTAACTTCAGCATCAAGAATGTTGCGAGGTAAACGATAGGTAGGAATACCATAGCGCATCATACCGCCGGTCTCTTGAGCCTGCTCAACGATGTGAACAGTGTGACCGAAACGACGGAGGTGATAGGCTGCAGACAAGCCTGCAGGACCTGCGCCAATGACGAGGATCTTCTTACCAGTCTCACGAGCAGGCTTCTTGAAGGCAAGCTTGTGCTCAAGAGCATAGTCGCCTAAGAAACGCTCGACAGAGTTAATACCAACAGACTCGTCTAAGAAGCCACGGTTGCACTTGCCTTCGCAGGTGTGGTAGCAAACACGGCCCATGCATGCAGGCATAGGGTTCTCTTCGGTGAGAACGCGCCATGCGTGCTCATAGTCACCTTCAGCTGCATAGTAAAGCCACTGCTGAATGTTCTCGCCTGCAGGGCACTGCTTGTTGCAGGGAGGAAGCTTGAACACATTAACAGGGCGAGTAGTACGCCATGAACCAGTGTGGTTCTCTAAGGAAGTTGCTGGATCAAGGGTAACTGCAAATGATTTTTTCAACATTTTTATCTAGCTCCTTCTCTTAGATGCTTTCGCTACGCTCGTAAGCAACAATTGCGGTCGGGTTGAGCTGAGGCTCGTCATCGCCTAAGAGACCGAAGTTCTTGATATTGGTGTCGCAAAGAGCCTGGAGGCGTGCGAGAGTGTTAGGATCAGCACCCTTCTTTACAACGTGAGCATAGCGCTTCTGGATCTTGAGGTAGTTTTCAACAGGCTGCTTCTGCTGGATCTTACGTACGGAAGTGATCTTGCCGTACTCAGCCTCGAATACAGGGAAGAAGCCAGTTTCCATTGCCAAACGGGCGGCGGTAACAGTAAGAGCAGAGCTCTTAAGACCCCAGCCAAGAGGGCAAGGAACTAAGATGTTGATGTAACGTGCACCGTGGAAGGTCATGGCCTTAGCAACCTTAGCCTCGAGATCACGAAGATCAGCGATGGTAGCAGTTGCTACGTAAGGAATACCGTGAGCCATAGCGATCAAAGGAACATCCTTACCACGACCCCAATCAGCGCCCGGCTTCTCACCAACAGGCATGGTGGTAGCAGTACGTGCTGAAGGAGGGGTTGCAGATGAACGCTGAACACCGGTGTTCATGTAAGCTTCGTTGTCGTAGCAGATGTAGAGCACATCGTCGTTACGATCGAACATACCAGAGAGGCAACCCATACCGATATCGGTGGTACCACCGTCACCGCCTTGAGCGATTACGCGAGGAACAACGCTGTCGCCATTGCGCTTAGCACGAACCTGAGCAGCAGCAGCCAAACCAGAGCCTACAGCTGCGGCGTTACCAAAGAGGGTGTGGATCCAAGGCAAACGCCATGCAGATTCAGGATAAGGGGTAGAGAAAACTTCCAAGCAACCAGTGGCGTTGGAGATCATTACCTGACCGTTAGTTGCACGCATAGCTGCGTCAATTGCATAACGGGCGCCTAAAGCCTCACCACAGCCTTGGCAGGCACGGTGACCTGAAATCAGGGAGTTGGGACGATCAACTGAGGCCTGATTGGAGCGCATGGAAGGATTTAGCAGACGGTTACCTACAGTCTTGGAACCAGTCTGGTAAAACTTAATTTTTTCTAACATTTCTATTCTTCTCCTAGTTTGCGCTTACTTAACAGAGTCTCTAAGCTGAGTCTCTGAAAGCGGGCCATCAGGGAAGGTGACACCCTCGCCGTCCTTGGTATAGGAGTTCAATACGGCAGGATTGATGTCGAACCAAGTCATTTCATCCTTGAAGCCATCAGCTAAGGCAGTCTTAACGATGCCGCCAATGGTGGAGCCTAGGATTGCACGGCCACCTAAGCCTGCAACTGCGGACTTAACGTCGCAGTCAGTGCCTTCCATAGCACGCTTAACTTCAGGGGCTAAAATGCCACGAGCACCAAATGAGAATGCACGCTCAACGCAGACGACCTTCTTGCAATCGCCAATAGCCTCACGCATAGCTGCATAAGGGAAAGGACGGAAGGACTTCAAGGAGATAACACCAGCCTTGATACCCTGAGCTGCCAAACGATCAACCTCGTCTTTAGCAGTACCAACTGAAGAACCCATGAGGACAATCTTAACGTCAGCACCTTCGCAGTTGTAGCAATCAAGTAAACCACCAGACTTAGAGCCGGTAAGCTCACGATATTCCTTGGTGACTTCTTCAATGATGTCGAGAGCCTTGGCCATCTTGCGCTGCTGTAAGAAGCGAACTTCGGTGAAAGCATCAGGATCAACCATGGCACCCATGGAGATAGGCTCTTTAGGAGTTAAGAACTCGCGAGGCTCATAAGGAGGTAAGAACTGATCAACCTGCTCTTGAGACGGAAGAACCAAACGCTCAAAGGCGTGGGTTAAAACGAAGCCGTCCATACATACCATCACAGGGAG
This sequence comes from Bacteroidaceae bacterium, assembly GCA_963639245.1. GTDB lineage: Bacteria > Pseudomonadota > Gammaproteobacteria > Enterobacterales > Succinivibrionaceae > Succinivibrio. The sequence goes on along the minus strand of CAVHVI010000155.1, from coordinate 1,222 downwards.
ACCTACTTTTTCAGCGATCTTAAAGGCCATGATGTGAGTATCAACTGCATCCTGATTGGATTCGCAGAAGAGCTGGATCCAGCCTGAGTCACGCTGTGAGAGTGAATCTGAGTGATCGTTCCAAATGTTGATTGGGCCACCAATTGCACGAGAGGCCACGGTCATAACGATAGGAAGACCTAAGCCTGATGCAGAGTAAACGCCTTCGCACATGAAGAGTAAACCCTGAGATGCAGTAGCAGTATAGGTACGAGCACCACCTGCCTCTGAACCTAAGGATACAGAAATAGCAGCGAATTCGGATTCAACGTTTAAATAGTCACAATCCTGTAACTTGCCAGACTTAACTAGCTTACCTAAGTTTTCGACGATGTGAGTTTGCGGAGAAATAGGGTATGCGCAAACAACGCCGGGACGACAAAGGGCAACAGCCTTAGCAACGCCTAAGGAACCTTCAATCTGCTCGATCATTATTTAGCTCCCATAACTTCTTTTAAGTAATTGTAGGAAAGGGCAGCTGCTTCAGCATTGGCATCGCCGACCTTGCCAGGATAACGAGTCTGGAAAGACTTCTGGACGGACTCAAGCTTGAGTACGTCGGTAGCAGCAGCTAAGGATGCAAGCATTGGTGCACCAGGCTTATTCATCTTCATAGCCTGGATTGCAAATTTAGTTGCAGGGAAGGTCAAAACGTGACCTGCAGGCAACTTCTTGCAAAGCTCAGGAGCAACCTCTTCAGGGGTCTCCTCAGTATTGATAATTGCGTATCCATTAGGGCTGATACCTGCGAATACGTCGACCACGCTCAAAAGGGTGCGGTCTTGAACCAAAACGACATCAGGCTCCAAAATAGGCTCGTGGGTACGAACCTCTTTATCGTCGATACGTGCATATGCGACAACTGGAGCGCCGGTGCGCTCTGAACCGAAAGATGGGAAAGCCTGTGCAAAATGGCCTTCCAGGAAGGCTGCCAAGGACAGCATTTCAGCTGTAGTGACGGCGCCCTGGCCTCCGCGGCCGTGTAATCTGACTTGAAGCAAAGTTAGCTCCTCTCTTTTGCAAGTGTTTGATTAATAGAAAATTTCAAATGGCCTAAGTTTCCATTTAAATTTTCATTTGTGAATTTTAGAGCTTTTAAAACTTTGCACAAATTTAACTTTATTTATGCAATGTAGGTGAATTTCATAGAAAAATAATTAAAAATGTGCGGTTAGCATATGCT
>CAVHVI010000154.1:0-5306 GCA_963639245.1 Bacteroidaceae bacterium | reverse complement strand
TTGTAACCGTGTATGATGGTGTCAGTTCAGCTTTTTAGTGCTTTTTAAAGTTAAGGATTACTACAAATACGCAGAACGCTACAGAACAGAGAGGGTTGTTTAATGTCAAAACGTAAACCGATACAGCTGATTAAAAGTGAGGTTGCCAAGCTAATCGCAGACGCCAAGGCTGGTAACATCAAAGGTAATACGGTCCAATATGGATGTGGTGATAGCCTTTCGGTTGCTGTTAACAAGGGAACAGGTTGCGCAACATGGATTGCAAGAGTTGCTGGAAAATGTACTGTTCTTGGTGACTACAGCAAGATGGATTACAAAACAGCATCTAGCAAGGTGGCGCAACTTAAATCTGAAAACGTTGACAGCGTAAAACGTGGTCCTAAAACTCCCACTGTTGCTGAGTATTTTGAAATCTACCTTGAGCATTGGCTGCAAATCCATAAGCAGGGATCAAATCGTCGTAATAATCTTGTGTCATTAATGAGGACAACCTTATACCCCTTACATAAGATTAAGCTTGGGGATCTCACTCGTAAGGTGGTTATTGATAAGATCAGAGCAATTGATCAAACCGCCAACAATAAGCACAATGCAGTAGCTCTGCTAAATCAGATGCTACAGTATGCCTACAATAACGCCGTGATCGATTCAAATCCTGTTTACGGTCTTTTAGATGGCAGAGATAGCCCCTTCCCTTTATCATCTGTCACCCATCATCCATCAGTACACTACAGCGAATTTATTGATAAGGTAGTGGAGCCACTAAGTGGGGCTCCTGGTCTTTACCGCGCAATGTACCTAATGTGCTTCCTAACAGGATTTCGTTTTGGCGAGATTAGGCTGATGCGCTGGTCATGGATTAACGTCAAGGAGGGGGCCATTATGATCCCCGCAAACGCTAAGGGATCCAATAAATCCAAGCATACCTTGGTAAAGCCTTTGACTACACCCATGATGCAACTGCTACAGTACCTTTACATTTTTAATAGCATCCATTCAGACTACGTTTTTCAGTCACCTTATAAGCAGACTCCGGCAACAATATCTAATAACACCGTGCGAGGACCGTGGCGTCAGAATGTAACCTCAGAGGTATCTCACTTTCATGGGGTACGCACGACGATCCGTAGCTGGATCAAGGAGCAAAAGGAAGTAGATCCTCAAAGGGGATATTTAAGGCCTATTTATTCTTTTGAAGCAGCTGAAGGCGCATTAACTCACGATACCCGTGACACGTTGGAAAAATCCTACGACAACAGCGATCGTATTGAGCCAGTGCGTGAGGTTTTAAGGGCATGGAATGACTGGCTGATAGAGCGCCTACCGGCAAAATTCACGGAGCTCTTAGATGAAGGACAGCGTTACCCACTTGATTGGGATCAGGGATCATTTTTAGCCAGAATGCATAACTAAGAAGGAGGTGAAGAATAGGGGATCTTAGGGCCTAAGGCTCACAACTACTAACAATAAACAACAATATGGAGTTAATACATGAATAGTGTAGAACCAATAAAGATAAGTGGAGACCGCATTATGGTCGACCGCAAGTGGATTGTCGCGCAGTTTGGTATTTCGATGTCGACCTGCAGACGCATCATCGTTGAGTATGAGGATTTCCCAAAGCCTTGTGACTTCTTCTCGCGGGTTAAGCGCTATAAGCGTGAGGATGTTGAGGCTTGGTTTGATATGCACGTATCAGGAAAGGCTAGGAACTCAGAGACAAGCAAGATCGCTGAGTGAAAAATACCCTATAAGGATAACAACGAATAATCAAGACAAACATTAAAGCAAGAAGGTAGCTTTAAGGAGAATGCAGAAACACCATCTAAGCTTCAAACTTAAATCATGAGATTTAAGCAGTAAGTGAATGGATAGCAACTTTACTACTATTACTTTTATGCGCTGATCATTTAAATAGCGTTACCACATATAGGGCTACAACATCTTTCTCCTATGATAACGCAAAACGCAAAATCAGCCAAAAGTTGCGCTCCGATGATGGTGCTTTTAGCACTCTAAAAAGTCACTTTCTTTCTTAAAAAGTCTTGTTCTATCAGTTAGTTATCCAATATCTGTGCAAATTGAAAAATTTTGCACTCGTTACGCACATCTGTAACAAGGATGAATATATGACTGTTATTAAGAAGAAAGCCATTGTAGGAGCCATGGCACAAGGTGCTGAGAAGCGCACTTGTCTATTTTCTACAACGACCACTTTGATTAAATCTAAATCTCATAAGAAGTCATCGATCAAGAGCTCTCCCAAGATCATTTTTGCGGAGGATTGTATTCCCACCTTTGGTGGTTGCTATGAGGGGTTAATCAATCAGTACTGCCTCGATAAGGATCTTGATTTTCAGTGTGAGCAAAAGATGCTCAAGGTTGCCCGTGAAGTCTTGCTTGAATTACATGATTCTCAGCTACACGAGATCATGGCTAATAATGTTGATGAATGCATAAATTCCCCATTAGCAGACAAGATCTCGAAGACTTTGGTGGCAAATACTTTTAATGCCGTAATTTCTACAGCTTTAAAGCGTGGAATCATTGAGAAAGTCCAGGAAGTTTTCTTCGAGAACTTCTCTTTAGTTGTCGTTGATTTCTTTCACTGCTCTTTAGGTGAGAATTTAGAGTGCAGTGGCTTTAAAAAACAGGTTGCCGGATATACGTCTTCAATAAGGCTTACTGCGGAAGCATGCTTAAAGCGTATCTACTTCAACCTAAAGGTATTAAAGACTGAGTACCACTATCATGTTGTTGAGTCCTTGGTAGCGGTTATTGCCAAGGATCTGGTGGAGTTTATGTATGAGTGTGGTCTATATAAATTTCCTTATTCCCATAAAGAGCGCAAGGCTCTGGTAGGTGCCCTGGTTATAGATGTTCTAATGATGGCCCGTCCCAAGCTAGACGTCTGTTATGTCGGCAATATCATCGCTGGGTTAAATCTTACTGAAGAAAAGCGTCTTGTCTGTGAGGAAGTCCATGGCTGAGAAGGTTAGTGCAGTAAAGAGTCTTTATAAGACTCTGTTAGAGCTCATGCCTGACAATTTAGATGCGCGAGAGCGCATCTTAAATGATGTGCATGTCGCGCATTTATTAGCAGGTAGTCGTCATCACGAGTTCTTTATTTTTCATGCTTGTTTTAATCTGCATCGACTGATGGGGATAGATCATGCAAATCTTCTGGATAATGATTTTGATGGAGAGCAGACAAAAAAGGTCAAGCTACAAAAGCGCACAAGGATCATTAAAGACTTTGCTTCTGCCTTGTGTGAAGTTGTAGGTCGTTTCACTGAAGATGCAATTAGGAATGGAGTTAAATCTACCCTTGGAGACGGGGAGAATTTTGAGCGCTCAGAAAATCTTAAGATCGTAAAAAAAGCTACGGGAAATTATGAGTACTCTGATTATTGTCCCTTTGGTAAGGATGGAGAACAACGCTTAGATACTGCTAATAAGGATAAGCTCTTCTCCTACTTAACTGATTCCTTAGCTCTTTGCCAATTTGCTGATTCAAACTTCATCGCCTCATGGAATATTCATGGCTTTACTGAGAACTATGACATCCTAAAGCGCAATATCAGAGCAATATTGAAGAGCTTTCATATTCAGAAGTCAGAAAACTACATCCAAAAGGAAATAATCGACAGTCTGTGTGTACTTGCCAACAAGGTTAAAAGAGCAGACTGGCACTATATTCCGGTTAAAAACGGTATCGTGGTATTAGACAGAGATGCCCATAACAAGCCTTTTGAGGAGGGAGGGGCCTTTAAAATCATTCCCTACTCAAGAGAGATTTACGTCACCAATTGCCTAAACTGTGAATTCAATCTCCAAGATGCAATTAACATGGAGGTAAAGGAGATCTTAAATCTGTGGGCGAATAAGAGTGTAGCGCTACAGCGTGTTTTAGAGGAGCTCATTGGCTTTTGCATATCAGCATATCAAGGCTGGAAGGGCGCGGCCATCATCTTTGGTGATGGCAACTGCGGTAAGACCAAGATGCTTACGGCTATTGAGAATATGCTAGGCTCTGATAACGTTGTGCATGAGCAGTTAAATGAGCTCTCTAAGGATTTCTTCCTAGCACCGCTCTTATGTAAGACCTTATGCATAGGTGATGATGTCTCAGGTGGTAGCTTGCCTGATTTTGATCAAGCCAATATCAAGAACCTTACCTCTCAAGGTGTAGTACAGGTAAATATCAAGGGTAAGCAACCATTCCAAGGGCATATCCGTGCCCTCTTGATATTTGCAGCCAATACTCTGCCCATATTCTCTGACTTTACCTGCAGAAAGCGTATTGTGCCTATTCCCTTTTTACATCAGTTTAAGACCAATGAAAGTAAGAAAGATATCGATGCCATCTTACAAAGCTCAAGTGCTAGGAACTATCTTTTCATAGTAGGGCTTAAAGGGCTTATTCGTATGCAAAGCAGGAGTGGTGAGCGCTTTGCTGATTTCTTTACCAAATGTGAAGAGCTTGATGCTGCCATTAAGGAGTTTGATTCAGATAGCTCGCTTACCAATGAGTGGATTAAATGCTATATGGCAGAAAATGGCGTTGGTGAGAACAGTAAGGATTTCTTCTTATTTACTTGGAATAAGAACCTCTCTGGTCATGAGCTATCTAAACGCTCAGTACGAAATCTTTACAAGCATTACTGCTCATGGTGCTCTGAGAATAAATGTAAGGCCGAGACGCGCAAGAATTGGAAGCAGCAGGTACTGCAGTATTTCCATATGTCAGATCAGATCCTAACAACGAAAGCTGACTGCTCCTACACCAATATGCAGTCAGGTAAGACCAGTACTGCCGAGTTCTTTATCGTACCGAACAGTGAGTATGCACCGCAGGCGCGTAATACGAGTAAAGGATCGGCTACGGAGGAGGATGATGCCGATCTACAGGATAGAGGTGATGAGATTGCTTCTGATGCAGTGCAGAACGATGTGCTGGTCGAGGATGAAGTGATAGATGAGGTCAACGAGCCTGAGCAAGCAGAAGAAGACTCAGGAACAGAGCCAGAATTTGATATCGATGAGTTGGATGAGGTCGAAGAAGATCCTGAAGAAGGAGATGACGACGAGTATGAGGATGAAGATGGTGAGTATGAAGAGGATGATGATGACGAGGAATATGAGGGGGACGACGAGGATGACTGCGAGTATGAAGGATCGGATGACGATGAAGATTCTGATGACGAAGGCCTAGATGAAGAGCAAGCCCTAGAGGATGCTACATCACTATCTGATGATGTTGATGTTGATGTCGATCCTAAGACTCATAAGGAGAAGCCTTCTTC
>CAVHVI010000153.1:0-5320 GCA_963639245.1 Bacteroidaceae bacterium | reverse complement strand
AGGATGTTGTACGTTACCTAGTTTCCTGCTTTGCATCCCATCAAATTTTTGTAGGCCATGGTACTGATAACTATTGGGATGAGGCCTTAGAGATTGTGCAGGCCGTGATGCATCTGCAACCTCCATGCGATGACAGCACCTTAACCTCACGTCTTACCCGTGAGGAGCGTTTGCTTATCGCCAAGATCGCTCGTATGCGTATTATTGAGCGCATTCCAACTCCTTATCTTACTCATAGAGCATTTTTCTGTGGCAAGGAGTTCTATGTTGATAGCCGCGTGATCGTGCCCCGTTCTCCTATAGCAGAGCTTATTGATAACGGCTTTGATCCTTATCTTGATAGACAGCCTCAGCGCATTTTGGATATGTGCACTGGCTCTGGCTGTATCGCTATTGCCATGGCCTTGCATTTTGATGGTGAGGCTGAGGTCGATGCCGTGGATATCGATGATGAGGCCTTAGAGGTCTGTGAGATCAATATTGGCGCTTATGATTTAGAAAATGTAGTAACTCCGATAAAGAGTGATTTATTTAAGGATCTCCCCAAGGGCGATAAGTACGATCTAATCGTTGCCAATCCTCCTTATGTTGATAGCTATGATTTAGCTACTATGCCTGAGGAGTTCCATTGTGAGCCTGATAGGGCTTTGGGATCAGGCGATGATGGTCTTGATTGTGCCAAACGTATTTTGACTGAGGCTGCCCAATATCTAAATGACGACGGCATTTTAGTGATGGAGGTTGGCAACTCTGAGGAAAATCTTGTGCATGCCTTCCCCATGGTGCCTTTCCATTTTGTAGATTTAAAGCGTGGCGGATCAGGTGTTTTTGTGCTCTCAAAGGAGCAACTTGAGGCCTACCATGATTTATTTGCCGGAAGCTTAAATCAGGCGGAGGCACAGTAATGGCCGGTAATACCTTCGGAAGATTATTTACTGTCACTACCTGTGGTGAAAGCCATGGCGTAGCACTTGCTTGCATTATTGATGGCTGTCCGCCGTTAATTCCTCTATGTGAGGCCGATATTCAAGGTGATTTAGATAGACGTCGCCCCGGCTCTACTCGCTATGGAACTCCGCGCAATGAGCCTGATCAGGTAAGGATCATTTCAGGAGTTTTTGAGGGCAAGACCACAGGAACTCCCATTGGATTGCTTATTGAAAACACCTCCCAACGCTCCTCTGATTATTCCGCCATTATGGACTCCTTCCGTCCAGGACATGCTGATTGCACTTATCTTGCTAAATATGGCATCCGTGATTATCGTGGCGGTGGTAGAGCCTCAGCGCGTGAGACTGCGATGCGTGTAGCTGCAGGAGCCGTTGCCAAAAAGGTATTAAAGGAGCTCTTTGGCGTTGAGATTGAAGGCTGTGTAAGTGCCATTGGCAAGGTTAAGGCCGAGAGCCTTGATTATGCAGCCGTGAAGGATAATGAGTTTAATTTTGCCGATCCTTCAAAGCTTGATGAGCTACGAGCCTTATTTAAGGATTTGGCTACAGCACAGGATAGCGTTGGTGCTGTAGTTGAGGTAAGAGCTAAGGGAGTGCCAGCAGGATGGGGCAGTCCAGTATTTGAGCGTTTGGACGCAATGCTTGCATCTGCGCTAATGGGCATTAACGCGGTTAAGGGCGTTGAGATCGGTGATGGCTTTGATATGGCATCAATGCGTGGTACTGAGGCTCGTGATGAAATCACCCGTGAAGGCTTTCAATCAAATCACAGTGGTGGCATCCTAGGTGGCATTAGCTCAGGACAGATAATTAAGGCCCGTATGGCATTAAAGCCTACCTCATCAATTCTCACCCCTGGACGTTCTCTTGACAGACACGGCAATGAGATAAGTGTGGTAACGAAAGGTCGTCACGATCCCTGCGTGGGCATCAGAGCAGTGCCTATTGCTGAGGCTATGATGGCCTTGGTGCTCTTGGATGCTGCCTTATGTCATAAGGCACAGTGCTTTAATGTGCCTGAAGCTGAGTTTGTCATTCCCTCAGGACTTGATTAGAGCTCTTAAAGAGATAAAGGATCGGAGAGTGCTTCGATCCTTATTTTTGGGGGGATATCAGTTTCTTTGGTGAAGGGAGCTTGTCGCATGCTTGCAGTTGCATAATACTTTACGACTATCACCACTTCTTTTTATCACCAAAGATCTCATTCATATCCTTTTCTTCCTCGTAGCGCTTGCGATTGGCTTTTTCGAGCTCACTCTTTCTTTGAGCCTTTTCTGCATCAAGTCCAACACTAAGTTGATTTAGGAGATCAGCCTTCTCATTGAGCCAATCATCCTTGAGGTTACTCTTTTGTATAACCTCCATCCCCTTTTGCACTAAGAGTCTGCAGGATCCAAACTGCTTGAGCTTTCTAAGCTCTAAGGTGCGTTGAATGAGATTTGAAATATTTACCTTTAAAACTAGTAAATAAAGACGTCTGTCTTCCTTTTGAATATCGGAGGGAGTGACCTGAGAGCCTACTCGTAGCTCACTACGAAGAATTGCACGTAATCGTCTTATGACACGTAGCTGTCCTAGCGCAATGGCATCGGTCTCAGGGGGACGAAAGGCGAGCTCGTCGTGGTAGTTTTTCTTGATATCCTCAATTAGTCTTTTTTCATTGTTTATTCTGTTATTAAGCTCGTCATCTTGATCATTTACGGAGGCCATTTTGTTAAGACAACGGAGGATTCGATAATGCAATATCAGCATGAGGATCTTAGACATGGATATCTGCGTTTGATTTAGCAGTAGATCCTCGGTGTCTGCAATAATGTTTTTGGCATGATTATTCATGGCCTTAAGATCTTGATCACGACGGGCCTTGTAATCATTGAACATGTTGACAAGGATCATGACAAAGGTGGCCAGCACAATAAACATCACAGCTAAGGTTAACCACATATGCTTACACCACCACTTTCTAGGACCAACACAAAGAGCATTTTACACGGGTATATTAAAAGAGATCTATGAAAAGTTTTTTTGGTGCAACAAATTGCCTTGTTTATCACTTTTCTTAAGTTGTCTTGCAGCTTACGCTATTTGGATACTAAAAAAAGGCAAACTGTGAGCAATATCGGGCCATGTTCGTAAGCGTTTAATGTTAAAATGACAAAGATCTGTCAGATTGTTGAAATTTTTACAACATTCACAGCGGCAGTGGGTTAAAAACACAATCTCATTGCAAAATAAAAGTTAGGAAAGAACACATGACAACTCTTATTAAGACTCAGGATTTCATCCAGTCCATCGAGGATGCAATCCAGTTCATCTCTTACTATCATCCTCAGGACTTCCTGAAGGCTATGAAGCATGCATATGACATCGAGCAGAATCCCGCTGCCAAGAATGCAATTGCTCAGATCTTAGTAAACTCTAAGATGTGCGCCATCGGTCATCGTCCTCTATGCCAGGATACTGGTGCAGTTACCTGCTTTGTTAAGATTGGTATGGATGTCCAATTTGAAGGTGATATGACCGTGCAGGAGATGGTAGACGAGGGTACTCGTCGTGCCTATTGCTCAGAGGTAAATCCTCTGCGTAAATCCATCTTAACCGATCCTATCGGCAAGCGTGTTAACACCAAGGATAACACTCCTACCGTAGTTCACATTGAAATGATCAAGGGTAATAAGGTTGAAATCGCTATTGCCTCTAAGGGAGGTGGATCTGAGAACAAGACTCACTCTAAGATGTTGAACCCTTCAGACAGCGTTGTTGATTACGTACTCTCTGAGATCCCTCACATGGGTGCAGGCTGGTGCCCTCCTGGAATCATCGGTATCGGTATCGGTGGTACCCCTGAGAAGTCAGCAATTCTTGCAAAAGAAGCTCTAAATGATCCTATCGACATTCAGGAGCTTATCGCTCGTGGTCCTGTTACTGCTGAAGAGAAGCTTCGTGTTGAGCTTTATGACAAGATCAACAAGCTAGGCATCGGTGCTCAAGGCTTAGGTGGCTTGACTACTGTTTTGGACGTTAAGGTTAAGACCTATCCTTGCCACGCAGTATCTAAGGCTACTACCATTATTCCTAACTGTGCTGCTACCCGTCACATCGACTTTGAGTTGGATGGTACTGGTCCTGCAACCTTTACTCCTCCTTCAATTGATTCTTATCCTGATATCCAGATCGGTGGCTCTGACGCAACTGTTAAGCGTGTTAACCTCGATACCATTACTAAAGAAGAAATGGCAACCTGGAAGATGGGCGAGACCTTGTTGTTGTCCGGCACCATTTTGACTGGCCGTGATGCTGCTCACAAGCGTATTTGCGATCTTGTCAAGGAAGGCAAGCCTCTACCTGAGGGCGTTGACTTCCACAAGAAGTTCATCTACTACGTAGGCCCTGTTCCCGCAGTAGGTGATGAGGTTGTTGGTCCTGCAGGTCCTACCACCTCTACTCGTATGGATAAGTTTGTTGAGACCATGCTTGCTGAGACAGGCCTCTACGGTATGATCGGTAAATCTGAGCGTGGCCCTGAGGCTATTGCTTCCATTAAGAAACACAAGGCTGTTTACTTGATGGCAACTGGTGGTGCTGCTTACTTAGTTTCCAAGGCAATTAAGGCTGCTAAGGTACTTGCTTTCGAGGATCTTGGCATGGAAGCTGTACGTGAGTACAAGGTTGTTGATATGCCAGTGACCGTTGCTGTTGATTCTGAGGGCAATAGCATTCACCACATTGGCCCTGCTATTTGGTCTGAGAAGATTAAAGAGATCAACTTTAAGTACATCTAATCTTTAAGCTTAGATTTTCTTAAATTATGCAAAGCCCTTCCTCTTTTTTGGAAGGGTTTTTTGTTTATAGAGGGCAAAATTTATAAAACTTGTTTATCAATTTGTCGTAACTTGCAAAGCAACTTTTATGTTTTTTGTATAATGGTTAAATCGATAGAAAATTACCTTTATAAGCTATTCTAAAAAGCCTGTTTAGTATCTAGAAAATTAGAGAGTGCATTATGAGACAGACCCGCGGTGCTATTAAATTCTTATTAAGCCAGTATCGTGCAATTTTAAAGCATGCATGGATTGCAATGCTTTTAGGAACGGTGTCTGTGGCGTATGCGGATGATATTCAAAAAGAAAATTGGTCAAATGTTGTAAGCGATCAAGATTACTCAAGTTATCTTATTACAGGAGTTACAGGAGATACACTGACTTTTTGGACAAAAAAAGATGTGATTGGAGCATCAGATCGATTTGATAGGGAAGAGTTTGATATTGGCTTTATAGAAGGTAATTATACTTTTGGTGCTTTACAAACATCAAATGAAAATTATCCTGATGGATCTATAACAAATACAGATTATACCGATGATTCCTATA
>CAVHVI010000152.1:0-5341 GCA_963639245.1 Bacteroidaceae bacterium | reverse complement strand
GGAGATGATAGCGGAACTAGTGTAAAAGGCCTATCGTTACCATCCTGAGCCCATCCTTGTTTTATCCCCAATTTGCATTTTTTTTGCATAAGACAATATGATCTAAGCCATACCAAGATGAATTGCAGAAAATCGCACACAACTGCTCACAGTGTTAACACCTAAATAAGGTGGTTCTTCGTGCTCGGATGGAGGCTGTTGTACACTTAAGTTGGTACATACGTGCGCCCTCCCATCTTGGATCCTCAATTTACAATGTCCTCATATCATTACAATACGTTTAGTACTCATCTATCTCTTTTATTACCGCTTCAGTCTACTTTTAATTTAGCGATATAGAAGCACTGCATTATTTTGGGGTGAAGATTATGGCCATGTAAAATGTAAGATTGAACAATATCGACCAAGAGAAAAGTTGATCCCCTTACTTTAGGCTTGCGATCTCTGTGGGATAGGTAAAAAATTCACTACAGTTTACTAAGATCTACTGTGAGATGTGGTACTATTATCCTGACCTTTGGATCTATTAGTTATTACCTCCTATATGACATAATTACCTCCTTAGCTGACGACTTTGTCGTTAGTTTCATGTTATATATTCTCCTAGATCTAAAGGTCCTAGATCCTTCCCAAAATTTGCTATATTCCTGCACTCTCAATTGTTGTAAACGTAAGTTTTTGATTTTTAAAACGCCAATTTAGCTAGGACAGTTTAAAGAAGGTTACGATATCAAATCCCAAATTTTTATTTATCGTTACTACTTGCATTGCTTTCATCTTTTTCTTAATATTACTTTGTAACATGTTAAAGATTCAAGATCGCCACCTCAAACAATAGGAACTTGGATGGAAGAACTTCATAATGAGCAAACTACCTATGAAGATTTAATGTCGCGTAGTCCCAAGGATTTTCTTGATCTGACGAACGATGCTTTGTTCAAGTACCTTTTTGCCAGCAATGAAGGTAAGTATCGAACCATAGCCTTATTGAATGCTATACTGGAGCAGGAGCTTAAACATAAGATCATAGATCTTCAATTTTTATCAACAGAACCTCAGCCCGACCATAAAGATGGGAAAACTTGCAGACTTGATGTGTATTGCCTTCTAAGCTCAGGAGAGCGAGTTAATATTGAGATGCAGAGGTTAAAACAGCAAGATTTTATACAGCGTACCTTAAAATACTGGAGCAGTTGCTTTGATGGACAGTTAGAACAAAGTCAAGGTTATAAATATTTAGTACCGGTAATATGTGTAAACATTCTGGATTTTGTTCAATTTGATGATTTTGACGATTATTTCAGCTTAGCCGCTATCCATTTAGAAAAGCATAACAGAAGGCTCTGTGACTTTTTAAGACTTGTATTTATTGAGTTACCTAAACTAAAGCTAACTGACAAAATGTCAGAGCAAGAGAAATGGTTGATGCTTTTAAATCCAAGTATCCCATTTCAGGTTAAGGAGGAAATAGCAATGAATGATGCAGTTATGACGGATACCCTTAGTTCTTGCAGGAAATTTTCCAGTGATTTTATTCGTAGATGGAAATATGCTCAGGAGGAAAGAGCTGAACTTGACCGTATCTCAATGATAGCCAATAGTAGAGAGGAAAAAGCAAAAGAGATAGCGATTAATTTTCTAAGAGATGGTGTACCTTTTGAGTTAGTTATGAAAAATGTAGAATTACCTAGGGAAACACTGCTTGATCTTGCAAAAAAGAACAATATTGAAATCAACATATAGTTTTGGCACTTTAAAGTACAAGGTCTTTTCATTGTAAAAAATGATGATGGGCCTTGTTTTGTCTTGATTGAGAACAGGTAAATCTGCTCTTGCTTTGAATGTAGCGGTTATGGAAAAAAATAAATTTGGTAGGAAATTTTCCAAAGAGTTCATTCGCAGGTGGATAAAGGCTCAGGAGGAAAGAACTGAGCTTGACCGTATCTCAATGATAGCCAATTGTAGAGAGGAAAAAGCAAAAGAAATAGCGATTAATCTTATGAAAAAAGGATTATCCTTAGAATTTATTATTGAAAGTGTAAATTTACCTAGGGAAACACTGCTTGATCTTGCCAGAGAGAACAATATCGAAATCAATATGTGATTAGGTGCTGTCAGTGCTAAGACTTGAGAACAATATCTGTTCTAATCTGATCCCATGCTTGGATAATTCAAATTGATAGCAGTTAAGCAAGGCCTTGTTCACAAGTAGAACTTTGGTCTTTGTTAACGTTATGGCGCTGAATATATGTAGGCACTCACATAAGCTTTGGTAGCAGATCGGTTGTGATATAAATTAGTCCTTCCTCAGGAGATGCCTCAAGCAAGGGCTCATCGAATTCTTCGAAGCATCGATCATTTAGCTCCTCAATTGCCGCATCCTTAGACATGAAGCCTAGGCTTAAGCATAAACCTTGAAATTCATTTTCATCCATGACATCGGTATGCTGTGATTTTATTGCATTCGCTAGCGCTGACAAGCAATTGCTCTTACTATCAAAGGTAACGACTTTCTTTTTCTTTGGCAAAGCATTAGCTACAGCTTCGTAATTATCATCAGCAACTTTTATTCCTGCGTTGCCGTTACTTGGATAGTTTTGTGCTTGATCGTCAACATTATTACTTGCAAGCAAGGTATCGATAGGATTTTGATGAACCAACGCAGGATTATCTGAATTACTTAAATTTTCCTCGTCGCGTAGCCTTGATATTACTGATTCAACCTCGCGACTTTCCTTGATGCGCGATGAGATCAGCGCCGTATTAAGATTATCGAAAACTGAGGCTTTCTGTTGCTTGGGTAATGAATTTTGCTCAGCAATATGCAGGTGCAGAAGAGAAAATACGTGCTCAGAGCGTCCGCGCTCATACACCTGGAAAAATGAATTTTGTAGTGTTTCCCTCATGAGTGTTTTGAGGAAGCCTGTAAAGATGGCATAGGTTTCCTTGCCTCGATTTTGCTCATAAAGTGAGATATAGAAATTATCAGAAAGAGGAGATAGCGTCTTGCTAGCATCATCAAGCGTTTTTAAAAATTCTTGGGCCAATGCTAGCTCTTGGGAGTTATTAGCAAGCTCATTTGCAAGATATGAGGTTGCAACCACCCCCTGTGAAATATGACGGCAGACAATAAGGGCAAGCTGAGCTGCACCTAGTCTTGCCATAAAATCCTCATCAAGCTTAATATTGGGAGGTAGATCGATGAGGGTACGTTTTTTAAATTCCTTACGCAGGGCATTTGGTAATGCCTCATTCATCGGAACAAAAATTAAGCCACATTTTGCTAATGCTTGTTCAAGACATGCATAAGCTTCCTTAGATGGATTAAAGCGGATCTTGGCATTTAATTCATCAAGTGAGCTAAAGCTACAGTGACTTAGGGAGCGCTTGATACTATTTAGCTCCTGAGTACTGCATCTATCTGACATGATGGCAGCTAAGGTATCCTTAGATCCTGCTGGCAGAGATGATAAATATTGGATTTCAGCTAAGTGTAGCTTTAAGATCTCGGAGGCTTTTTTGCACTCTTCCTCATTAGCTGGGATTATGCGAAGCTTTAATGCATTTAAGAGCGGGCCCATAGAAAGGATAGTGCTCATAATATGATAGGTTAAAGCATGATCTATCAAGGCATAAGGCATACGGCCAGTGCTGTAGCGCAAATTAGAGTTTTGCTCGGTGATATTTACTATATATTCTGTTTTGGTGGCTAAAGTCTTGCCCAAAATTTCAAGTATACGTCTTAAGCCATCGGCACTAGGATGACTTTGTACTCTAATGTGTCTGAGTGCATTTTTAGTACGTACGATATAGCGAAGTTTTTGTAGATTAAAAAAATCCTGAGTATCTGAGTAATATTCCTGCTCCTTTCCTTCCTTTTGTTTAAGTAGAAATCCATTTAACAGATAGAGTGACAGCAATTCTGGCTCTTCATATAGGCCTCGCAAAAATTTATCATCTTTGATATCTGTACGCGGGTTAAAGGGAGAGAAAAATAGCTTATGGAGGGAATATAGTCTACAAATAAGACTTGAGAGCTCGGTGTCAGCTTCCATATATTCTGTATCTATAGCCTCAAGTGTGCTCTCAAGAGCTTGCTTAGATTCCTTATCAAAAAGAGGCCTAATGA
Source organism: Bacteroidaceae bacterium (assembly GCA_963639245.1). Classification (GTDB taxonomy): domain Bacteria; phylum Pseudomonadota; class Gammaproteobacteria; order Enterobacterales; family Succinivibrionaceae; genus Succinivibrio. The sequence goes on along the minus strand of CAVHVI010000152.1, from coordinate 1,212 downwards.
TGAGCGCAAAATAATAGTTCCAAGCTAATATTTTTTGTATCTCGGCTCGATCTTGTCTGGCATTTTTCTTAAGTAGGGCTTTATAAAGAGTTTGCACCTGGGGCTCATGTAAGGCCTCTTCCTTGCTCTTAGTTGAGCATAGCATCATCGGAAAGCTTATGCTTTCATTGAGATCCTGGGTGTAATAGAAAAAGGCCGAGGGTCTGTAGCTAAGTCCCGTGAGACGAACACATTCAATCTTTGAAAAATCAGGTAGCCTTTGCGGGAAAGCAACCTGATTGAGCTCTAATCTTTGAACTATCAGATCAATTATGGGATCTGCTAATACACAATGCTCCCTTACTAAGGCAATAGCTTGTTGCGCAGCTATATTTTGAGACTGATTTATAGTCTGAGTAGTAGCTTGCTCAGTGTTATCTTGAGCTAGGCGGTTACGTAGCTGATCTGCCCTTTGATTGATGCGTGGTCTTTTTATGTGGTTATCTAGCGTATTGGTGGTAAAGCCTGGTGTCAGTCGCATCAAGGGGATTTTGCAACAAAGCTTTCTTAGGTTATCTATATCAGGAAAGCTTTCATCTAAGCAGGCAGAACCTCCTCCTTTTGCATAAATCTCCGCCAAAATATTGCAGATGCGATCTTTTTTATCTGCAGATAGCTCCTTAAAGCAATGTTCTTTATCCTGATAATCACATTTGTGCGGAACGTGATTTGTGGCATAGGTGTAACAGGCCTTAAGATATACTCGTCCCTCTTGAGGCATAGGCATATCAGTTAAGAGCTCATTAATAAAGAGGCGCTGATGAGCATCAAGTGGTCCTTGACATACTACAAATAAAGCCTCAAAGACACGGAGCATAATATTGTAGTTAGCCATTTTCTCATTCATTCTAGATATATGAATGAGATCTGAATTTTGTGGCACCCGTCCTGATTTCACGATATTAGTAACTAAAGCTATATCCTCATCATTAGTGACATCTGGAGATGGGGTGATAAAGATGCTCTCATTAAAGTCAAGATTTATAGGTTGGGATACAGGTACTAGACGTAGCTTAAAATGCGCAAGCAAATTAATAAGAGAGGATAAGGTCTTTTTAATATCAGATGCATAACTTTCCTGCGTTATTTCAAGCTTTAATCTTGTAACAAGCTCGTTTATTGAGGTTGTTGCCAGACGCTTTGATATAGCTTCAGCCTTAAGCTCATTTATGG
>CAVHVI010000151.1:0-5355 GCA_963639245.1 Bacteroidaceae bacterium | reverse complement strand
AACCTGATGCCATTGGCGACATCAAGCCACTAAATAGCATCAGGTTCAATATAACGTCTTCTAAGAGTTAGCCTTAAAAAGGCGCATTCCTAGCTTTTTCCCATTAGAAGGAATAGCTTACGTGGGCATTAATTGCATAGTCATCAGTGTTATCTGAGCCAGCGTATTTAACTCCCAAGCCAAAGGAGGTATTGGCAACTGAGGCGTCGAAGTTCATGCCAACATGATAGGAGACATCATCTAAGACATCAGATGAAAGCTTCACCCCATTGTTGGCACCGGTGAAGCAGGTATTGCCCTCAGCCTCAAGATCGCCGGTATTGAAGGTAACCCCCGCGTCTAAGAGGGTATTAAACTTCCAACTACCAGAGACGAACTCCTTAGAGAGAGTGATGCCCACCGGGAATGACACTACGTTTTGTACATCAAAATCAGACTTGGCGATCTTGCCCTGACTTGATTTCACATCATAGCTGTCAAGATCGTAGCGAGACAAACGTACTCCTGCATAAGGTGCGATCTCGGCAAAGCCTGCATTGAAGACATACTGTGCAGTAAGTCCTAGGCTCATCACAGTCATATCAGGACTTGATTTGAGAGTACCGTAATTGGCAACATCGCGCTCAAGATCATTCTTAACCTGAGAAATACCTAAATCTGCAAAGAGCTTGAGCTCATTCCAGATCTTGCCACCAGCGTAGAAACCTGCACCGAAGAAATCGAAGTCATTATCAACACCAGTACCTGCACCCTTGCCATCAGCAGTACCCTTACCAAAGTTGACATAGACACCTGAACGCATGCCATTATCAAAGAGGTGATCGGCACCAATTGCTAAGCCATAGAGCTTGACCTTAGCACCATAATCTATACCCTGAGATTTGAAATTATCACTGCTTGAGTGGCTGTAGATAATGTCAGTCCAGATATCAACATACTGTCCCTTAACTGCCGTTGTAGTATCCACACCAAAGCCTGCGCGACCTAAGATGGCAGATTGAGATGCGGAGGCTACCTTCTGTGCTACCTGATAGGCACCACCAAAGACAGCTAATTTGGCAGCAGTTTCAACATCACCACCCAAACTTGCATCTGCTCTATCGTAGATAAATTTAACGCCTTCCTTACCTGAGGCCTCAATATTAGTTGCAGTATTGACCACATCGGTGATTAAGCTACGCACAGGAGTTGATGCCTTAGTCATGGAGGAGGCTAGATCATCACGCGCGCTCACTTCAAGGGTACCATCAGACTTCAAGGAGGACTTATAGTAATTGTTGTTAGCGAAGCTTACCTGAGCGCCTTTATTCGTAACAAGAGCCTCTACGTTCTCCTGATTGGTTGCAAAGATCTGCTTGTTATTTACATCCGCACCAGTTATCTCGCCTGCAATAACAACCTTACTTCCATCTTCGGCAGTTACCGCACCGCTAGTACCATTAGCCAAGGTCACAGCAGCAGTCTTGCCACTAGCCATTGCGGATGCAAGATCTGAGGAGATAACTAAGGCAGAATTAGCACCTAAGACAAATTTATCAACATCAGTTGCAGCAGTAGTTGCATTCTTATCTAAGGTTACATTATTGCCATTGCCAACGGTTAAGCCTTTGTTTAGATACAAGGCATTAGCCGTGCTATTTTCGCTAAATGAACCATTTGCATCAGTTAAGCCTAGTGAGGATAAGGCTGAGCGCAGATCCTCAAGGCCTACCCCAACGCCGACCACCGCGTTCTTGGCAATAGTCACACTACCATCTACAGTGGTATTGATATCATCAGTAGCGCTGACTTCACCAAAACTATCGGCAACCACTGCAGAGGCCTTCTGACCATACTCAGGATCAACAAAGATATTACCTCCGTTTAACTGCACACGCTTGGCAACTACAGTACCAGAAGCTCCATTTTCACCATCAAGACCAACGCTTAATGATGAGGTGCTAGAAGAAAGCTGTAGACGATCGGCATTGACCTGACCTGTAACGCTTGAGTTACTATTGCCAATTTCAATGACAGTTGCTACTAGGTTAGCCTCAGCACCAACATCTAAAGCCTCGGTATAAACATTGGCTACATTAGCAGTAGCTCTATTTACCACAACCTTAGCTAAGCTCTTATCCTTAGAGCCAACATTACCATTGACATCGATCGTCCCCTGTTGCAAACGCAGATTACCCTGATTATCTTTAGTGGTGGTGATCGCACCAATAGCGCCATCGTTCTTTAGGATAAGCTCAGAACCAGCTGTTGATAACTCAACTCCTGCAATAGAACCGTCAGATGCGGTAGCAAAAGCATTTACCTTCTGACCATCGATGGTTCTGGTGGCAGCATTATTTAAGGTTACCGTGGCAGTTCCTAAGGTGATCTGGGATAAGCGTGCATCAGCCTTAGCAGCCAAAGAGCCTACATTAAGCCTTGTATTAACAGTCTCTTTTATGTCTGTTACTGTGGTATCGGCAAAGGCATCAGTGACTTTAGCTGCCTCAGAGTTTGTTACTTTATCAATGGAGGCAGTCTTATTACCATCGCTATCGCTGTCAGTTTGAATTGAGCTATCCTTGATATTAAGGCCATTTACCGTACCCTTGAAGGTAGTAGATAAACCATTTGCATCACCGATACCTAGCTGTGAGTAGATGGAATAAAGTGCTTTCTTACCAGCATCAGTTCCAATGTCAATTTCAGTAGTATTGCCATTGACAGTAACAGTTGAGGAGCTATCAGCCTTGATTGCAGTGGTAGAGTCTGCACCATTATTTAACCATGAAAGCCAGGCTTTCTCCTCCTGCTCTGATGTCATATCGTCAGTTGCAGTCAGATCATCGTCAGCAGAAATATTAGCAACATTCAAGCTAAGGTTTGAGCCATTAGCAAGCTTGACGCTGTTAGCATATTGCAGGGTATAGCTTTGAGCTATGCTCAGATCTGAGCCATCTAATACCAAGCCGTGAGTATCATCGATGCTGACGCTCTGGGCATTAGTAGTCTCATTCATGCCGTCATCGTGCATGACTCCAAGATAGTCAGCACTAACGCTAGCATTCTTAAGATTGATGGTACCTGAATTATTATTGTCCTGGGCTCCAGTCATTACATCTAAAACTTTGATGCCGGTGACAGTGCTCTTAGCATCTGCATTTCCGATATTAATTACCGCAGTGTTATTAGGATTTACCTGAACATCAGCGCCATTTAAATTGACGGTACCTAGGATATTAATGGTGCTGTTATCGCTTAGGCAAGCCTCAAGAGTCTTTACATTTTTTAAAGCAGTACTGCCACCATTCTGACCTATAGTTAAGGTGCCGGTTACATCGAGCAGGCCATCATCATCGCCGCCTAAGGTAATGCCATTTAAAGCGGTGACATTACTGCCCTGACCAATTCTGAGATCAGCATTGGTTGTAATGCTATCGGCGATGATGGTACCAGCATTTCTTAAGGTAGCTTGATCGTGATCAGCTTGAGTATCATTATCAGAGGCCAAAGCTTCAAGCTTACCAGTATCTAAAACATTGAGAGTCTTGGCAACTAAGCTACCATGGTTGATAACATGCTGAGTATTGGTACTTTCAAGAGTAGTAAAGATGTCCTCGCGCAGATCAACGCTGTCATCGGCAAGAGATAATTTAGCTCCTTCGTGGATCTTAACCTGCCCACCATAGCAGTCTTCATCGTACTTAAGACCAAGATCCTCGGCATAGCCACTTACGGTGTAAGTATTGGGTACTTCTTTTGCAGTTTTTGCACCAACTTCTAACACTCCCTCGTTGTTTAAAGTACCCTTAGCAAAGCTCGAGTCCATATTGAGGTTGATGACGGAACCTTCTGTATTAATTACCTTGCCGCTTTTAACAGTCAGGCTCTTAGTTGCATCTTTATAAGTGTCATTAATAGATCCTACCTGCAAGTAAGCATTGTTTTCGATAGTGCCACCGTCAACAACTATGGTTTGAGAACCGAACTTACCTAAATCCGTGTCTTTAGCAGGAGTGCTACTATAAACAGGCAAACCTTTTAAGCTAGCGTCCTTATTTACCGTGATCTTGCCACCACCAGTAATGTTCAAGGTTGTGGTACTTAAACGGTTTTGTATATCACTGGAAAAGGCAACATTGCCTCCACTAATATCTATCTCATTAGCAAAGACGGTAACCTTATTGCCTTTACCATTATCAACAATATTGAGAGAGGCGCCATCTGCAACCTTAATCTTGTTAGCAACACTGTGCTGTGAAACATTTTTTTCAGCACTGATCTCAACTACATCGCTACTACTTAAAGCTGAGTTATATTTGCTGTAGTCGTCTTCGTTCCAAGCATTACTTACTTCAACAAGATCAGCGGCCATTGCAGATCCTGAAGCTACAACCACTGCGGCGGTAACAAAATTTCTAATCCAAGCGTTCTTTAGAATGCCACGATATTGTTGAAGCAACATCGTTAACGCACCACGAGTCTGTCTCATAGTTAGTCCTCTTTTGTTATAAATCATGCATTTTGGTATATGCTATAAAAACGATATACGCTCTATTCGCATGTAATCATAATAGTAAAAAAAAAATACCTTTATACAATTACAAAGTGGACCTACCCTAGATATTTTGTGATCTCTTGTTCATTTTTAGACAGGGATAAAAGCCCCAATGACACCTATTTTTAAAGAGCCTATATAAGACGCAATATTGAAATGCCAGCAAAGAGGACACTGCCCACATCCGCATACAAAATGCAGAACATTACATCAGGACAGTGCTCGAGCCAAAGAATGACAACTTGAAGGGAAAGCATGCAATTTAGGACCTCATCTTACAAGGCATTCTTGATAAACCTAGCCCTAAGTACAAATCCTTAAAATGGGATTTATTACGCAGTTTACAGGCATTTTTTTAGGTAAATTCGTTCCTAGTAATGCTTGTAGGATCTTAATTAAATAGCAAATGGAACAAACAGGAACGCTCTCCACTCAGTCATGCCAAGATCTAAACATTAGGCTTTATACCATTGATGAAAAAAGGTCTAGCTTTCTCTACAACTGGCATAAGGATCTCGAGATCATGCTTGTGGAAACTGGTAAATTGACGGTACAAACAGAAGATGAAACCTACGAGCTAAGGCACAACGATTTTCTGATAATCAACATGGATAGTCCACATGCCATCAGAAGCCGCCATCCATTTAAAGCCTTAATTTTAAAATTTCCTCAAGAGCAGCTAAAAAAACTCATACCCGAAATTGATAAGCTAAAATTTTGTGTTCCCAATAACAAGGAGATTAAACATCAAATACTCGATAAGCTAGAAAAGCTGGAGTATTACGCGAAGCACGGAGATGAAACAGAAAGTCTAATTC
>CAVHVI010000150.1:0-5463 GCA_963639245.1 Bacteroidaceae bacterium | reverse complement strand
GTATAGCTCAGGTGGCACTCCATCTGTGTTACAGGGCTTTATTGCGCGCCACTCGCTGCATGATCCCTCATCTTATGGCAAGGACATTTCTATTTCCTTTAGAGAGCTTGATTCATCCAAGGAGCTTAATTGCCTTAACGAAATTGCTCTGCTTTACCAAACTGGCTACCTTACCATAAAAGCAGTAAGTCCTATGGGTACCACTGCAACCTTGAATTTCCCCAATGCAGAGGTTGCAGATTCTATGGCCTGCTTATATAAGGATGCGATTTTCTCAAATACCGGAAGTCTTGGTTTGATAGGTGCTGATGAGCTTTTCTACTCCTACGATCCTCAAAGCATAGTAAGTGAGCTTAACAAGATCTTTTTGAGCATTGATTATGAGCGTTTCCCCATCATTGATGAGTCATCCTTAAACTCTCATCTTTATATGTTTATACGCGGCTCAAGGATCAAGGTTACACAGCAAAATCACAATGCCTTTGGGCGTAGTGATTTGGAATTTCAAATCTTAGATAAGGGCTTTGTGATCGAGCTTAAGGTACAGCGAGAGCACGATAGTGCCTCCAAGCTTTTAGAAAAGGCGGTTAAACAGATTAAAGATCATCACTATGGAGAGCAACAAGCTTGCAAGGAGTTGGTGAGACTGGCCTTGGTGTATTCTCTTGAGAAGAAGACCTTTGTAGCATCGGCCTTGGTCTAATGCTTGTAGCTTTAAGCAAGATCCCTGCAATAGAGGCAAAGCAGGGATCATGAGAAAGCAAGCTTGCTATTTAGGGTAGATCGTTACCGGCTGCTAAATAAAGCTCGTACCACTCCTCACGCGTAAGCTTAATTTCAGAGGCCTTGGCAGAATCAGCAACACGCTGCTCCTTAGTAGTTCCAATCACAGCCTGCATTTTGCCAGGGTACCTTAAGATCCATGCAATTGCGATCGCGGTGGCTGTAACCTCGTATTTTTGTGCAATGCGGTCTAGGACGTTATTGAGCTTTAAATACTGAGGATTGCCAATAAATACACCTTGGAAGAAGCCATGTTGCATCACAGACCAAGCCTGAATTGCCATATCGTGGAGGCGGCAGTGTTCTAATACGCCACCATCATGCATGACAGACTCAGGGGTATCCATATTGACATTAAAGCCTGCATTAAACATTACCGTGTGGCAAATGCTCATTTGTACCTGATTGGCAACAAGAGGCATATCAAGACCAGATTGCAAAAGACGCATCTGCGAGGGATTAAAGTTTGATACACCAAAATTTAATACCTTGCCGTCTTTTTTTAGAGAGTTAAAGGCCTCACCAATCTCATCAGGCTCCATCAGGGCGTCAGGACGATGTAGTAGTAAGCAATCAAGGTGATCGGTATTAAGGCGCTTAAGCGAGCCCTCAACAGCCTCTATAATGTGCTCTTTGGAAAAATCAAAGAAATAGAATGGATCCTTGACAATACCGCATTTTGACTGCAAAAAGACCTTATCTCGCAGGCTAGGATCACATTTGAAGGCCTCACCTAAAAGCTGCTCGGCACGCCCCTTGGTATAGCAATCTGCGATATCGAGCATGTTGATGCCGTGATCGAGAGCGCTATTTACTAAGGAGGCAACCTTTTGTCCTTCCTTAAGCTCAGGGATGCGCATAAGTCCTAAGACTACGTTTGAGACCTTGGTCTTATCTTGACCTAATTCAACGTATTTCATTATTTATCCTAATCAAAATTAGTGGCTAATTTCATTTTTAAAGTCAGTGCTTGCAATTAAGGCTGTGATATTGTGAGCTGCAATTCTTATAATGCGCTCAAAGGTTTCCTGTAGGAAGAAGTTGCCGGCAACATGAGGGGTAATGATGAGATTTTGAATATCCCACAGCTTACTATCCTGAGGCAAAGGCTCAGGAGTAGTTACATCAACTGCAGCTCCTGCAAGCTGACCTGATGTAAGCGCCTTAGCTAAGGCCTCTTGATCAACTGAGCTACCACGGCCGGCATTGATGAAATAAGCGCCCTTTTTCATGGAGGAGAAGCTCTTTTCATTAAAGAGATTTGCTGTAGCTGGACCACCTGGGAGTACGGAGGCTACGATATCTGCACGAGCTAGTACCTTATCAAGATCATCCATGGTGTACTGCTCATCAAGACAATCAGGCTTAGTACCATGTGAGCGTCTGACACCGATCACGCAGGCAGCCCCCAAGGCCTTTACCTTACGGGCATAGTCACAGCCGATGTCCCCTGTTCCTAATACTGCGATAGTAGCACCTTCAATTGAGGTTACATTGCCACAATCAGACCAGTCATGTTTGGCTTGCTTATCACGATATAGCTCAAGCTTGCGAATTAATGACATAGTTAGGGCGAGCATATGCTCTGATACAGTTAAGCCATAAGCACCACGGGCATTGCAAAGATGCATATCCTTAGGCGATACGCCCTCTGCTGTATAAGCCTCGTAGCCTGCTGAATTTAGCTGTAAAAGCTTAAGTTTTGATGCTTTAACTAAGGTTGCAGGAATATTACCGATCACGGCATCAAAGCCTGCAAGATCATCTGGGCACTTATCAAAGACAAATTCACATTGTCCCTGACCTGCTTTTTCTAAAAGCTCCTTATGACGCTCAAGTACTGGGAGTACACATAAAACCTTAAACATCTCTATCTCCTAAAAATTGTTGTTCCTATTGCTGACGGTGGTTTTGATAAAACCAGGTTAATGCTTGAGTGCCGTCATCACCTTGTCCCTCAGCCTCCATTTGACTGTAGCAATCGTATACAGCTTGTGAGGCCTTAAGGTTAAGCCCTGATCCCTCTAGCTCCTTGAAGGCATTGCGCAGATCCTTGGCTAAATAGCGCAAGGCACCACCTGGAGTTTTATCTCCGGCAAGGACTTTATCGGCATATAGGTCGAGGGAGGCACAACGGGCTGCTCCTGGGGATACTGACTTTACAACTGCCTCAAGATTTAAGCCTTTTTCTATGGCATAGGCAAAACCTTCACACATACCAGCAAGCTGTCCTGCCACCATGATCTGATTTACAAGCTTGGTGTGTTGTCCAAAGCCTGCAGGACCTTCATAGGTGATAGTGGTAGCTACGGCCGCTAATACACTTAGCACTCTTTTTAATACCGCCTCATCACCACCTACAAACAAGGATAGGGTACCGGCAATGGCTCCTTTTTGTCCCCCAGATACCGGAATATCTAGGGAATCAGCGCCAAGCTCGCGGGCTTTGTTATAAATTTTGACGGCAACCTCTGGACTTGAGGAGGTGCAATCGATGAGCACTGAGCCTTTTTTGATATTGTTTAAAATACCGTCCTCTCTAAAGTAGAGATCCTCAACATCCTGAGGACCGCCTACCATGGTGAAGATGATGTCTGCATTGGCAACGGCGTCTTTAACACTGTTTTTTAGGCTAAGACCAATATCTACCAGGGCTTTTACCTTAGCAGGAGATCTGGCCCAGCCTTGAACGCTATAGCCTTTATTTAAAAGGTTAGCGACCATGGCAGATCCCATGATCCCAAGGCCAATGAATGCAATTTCCATATGTTGTGTCCTTATTTGTCCAAAGTTTTTAGTTGTTATCTTGCAATGGGCTTAATGCTCAAATGGATATTTAATGCCAAATTGCGCACGAATTGAATCCATAAGGCTCATGATATAGAGCGTTTCGGCATGAGGCATAGAGGCACATTCTGTATGCCCTTTACGTATAGCATCACATGTTTCCAATAGCTCATACTCAAAGCCTGTATGCTGTGTAGGGCGTTCGATAGTTTTTACAAGCTCATATTTGGTGTTATAAACACGTAATCTTTCAGGATTATTGACGTTGTCCACTTCAATAAAGCCATTGCTTCCTGCGATCACTCCTCGTCTGTCGGTTACTGCAAGGGCTGTCGCTTGCAATGAGGCCATTCGTCCTCCTGCAAAGGTTAAGCTAATGCTATCTTGCATATCAATTCCAAGGGCATTCTTTACACAGCTTGCTTCAACATTTTCAGGATGCCCCATAAACATCGTGGCAAAATTGATAACGTATACTCCAAGATCTAAAAGGGCACCACCTGCAAGCTCCGGCTTTACGATGCGTTCCTTGCTTGCAAGGTTATATCCTAAATTGGCTGTGATATGCATGGGGGTGCCGATGATCCCTGATTTAAGCTCATCCTCAATAATACGACGCATAGGCTGATAACGTGTCCATATGGCCTCGGTTACCAGCAGCTTTTTCTCTTTTGCCTTATTAAAGAGCTCCTCGGCTTCCTTGCTATTTACGGTAAATGGTTTTTCAACCAACACATGTTTGCCGTGATTTAGGGCAAGTAGCGTGTGAGCCTTGTGGAAATTGTGAGGGGTAGCAATATAGATTAGATCGATCTTAGGATCGGCTACGAGTTCATCATAGGAGCCATAAGCTGTGCATAAAAGATCGTTTTCTTTGATAAATTGTTGAGCTTTACTTAGGCTTCTTGAACCAATTGCTTGAAGCTTTACACTGAGATCTCCGGCGTGATTTATTCTTTTTACTGTTTCTGCCATTACCGCAGCAATTTTGCCTGCACCTAAGATACCAAGCTTAATGGTTTGCATTATGTCTCCTGTTATTAGTTTGTGATGATTGGTATTGCCTTGTTAAATAAGCTGTATCAAGTTTTATACTGCCTTATAGGCAACGAAACTTTTGTTTGTTAGAGAAAATACCAAACCTAGTCTTATAAGCTCGCGCCCTTGATTGTGTCCCTCTCCATAGTGTCGGCTTTCTATCTGCTTTATAGCCTCATTAAGCTTGGCAGGAGCACCATTCTTATCTGCAACTACCTTAAGCTCAAAGACAAAGTATCGATTTGCGGCAACAAACTCTATATCAGAGCGACCATGGGGATTATTTACCTGAGATTTAGCATTAACTCCACCACCCCAAGCATATACTAATAAGAAGGCCTCTAGACTTGCTTCATCTCTAATAGGGAAACGATTGTGGTCAATACAGCTTATGACCTCATTAAGCTTTTCTGGAATTACATCGACAGGCTGTGTTGCAAAGAGCTTGTGAGCATTCATACCTATTTTTGCATAGGGGTTATTGCCTTTAAAAAGCTCCTCGGCATAAAGCTGAGCCATGGAGGCGGCAACTTCTGCATTGGGATAATTTAAAACAAAATCACCAGTTGAGCTTGCATCTTTAATAGTGAGATAGCCTGTTTGGAATAAAAGGGCATAATCGTTTAAATCATTTACCTCTCTTGATGAATCAAGCTCATCTAAAGTGATAAATTGATTTTTACCATACTCATTGATATCTCTTAAAGCGTGTCCTGAAATGTAATTTAATAGTATTGCTGATTTACCGCCAGAGGTGTACCAATAATTCTCAAATCCATTTTCGGGAGAATTTAAAAATGATAGTACCGACCATGGAGTATGCACGTGAGTTGATGCTTTTTTATCAAAGCAATA
>CAVHVI010000149.1:0-5483 GCA_963639245.1 Bacteroidaceae bacterium | reverse complement strand
GGCTTTGCGCTGATGCTTATCATCGGTGTGCCTATTGCGCTAGCCTTAGGTGCGGCCACTGCAGCCACCCTTTTTTACATCGATATGCCGGTGCTGGTGATCGCTCAGCGTATCTTCACCGCACTTGACTCTTCAGGCATCATGGCCATCCCCTTCTTCGTGCTCGCCGGTAATCTTATGACCAAGGGCGGTATCTCCCGTCGTATCGTAGATTTGGCTAATGCTGTAGTAGGTGGCGTACGTGGTGGTCTTTTCTATGTAATGATTTTATCCTGCGCCTTCTTTGCAGCCCTCTCTGGCTCTGCTCCTGCAACCGTGATCGCTATTGGCTCCATGCTCTATCCTGAAATGGTTAAGCGTGGCTATCCAAAAGAGCGCTCTGCAGGTCTCCTTGCTGTCGCAGGTGGCTTAGGTCCTATCATTCCGCCATCAATCATCATGGTGGTCTACGGTACCATTACCTCCTCATCAATTGGCGATCTATTTAAGGGCGGTCTCGTTGCTGGTTGCATGATCGCCGTGGTTTTGGCTGTAGTCTCCATTATCCTAGGCTCCCGCGAAAACTGGCCTAAGAGTGAGCAAAAGATGAGCCTTGCTGAATTTGGTAAGGCCCTCTGGAGTGGCTCTCTTGCAGTGCTGCTTCCGGTGATCGTCTTAGGTGGTATCTATTCAGGTCTCCTAACTCCTACTGAGTCTGCTGCTGTTGCTGTGATGTATGCCTATGTAGTTGGTGCCTTTGTCTATAAGGAGTTGCCTCCTTCACTACTATTTAACGTGATCGTTGAATCAGGTCGCGGCTCTGCCATGGTGATGTTCATTATTGCAACCTCCACCGCCTTCTCTTGGCTCTTTACCTATGCAGGTATCTCCCAGGATTTAATCGATATCATCAATTCTTGGGGCTTATCTGCTACCACCTACTGCATAGTAGTTGCTTTGGTATTGCTAGTCTTTGGTACCTTCCTTGAAGGTATTGCAACCTGCGTGCTCTTAGTACCTCTACTTTGGCCAGTTGCTGAAAGCTTAGGTATTAACGTTATTCACTTTGGTCTCATCGTATCTATCTCCAATGTTATTGGTACCATGACTCCTCCGGTTGCAGTTAACCTCTTTGCCGCATCATCAGTAACTAAATTATCCATGGGTGAAATTGCCAAGGGCGAAATACCCTTCTTTATAGGATACGTATTTGTATTCTTCCTAGTTGTGCTCTTCCCTTGGTTCTCAACCTGCCTCATTTAAGACTTCCTGTCCTATAGCCAAATCCCGTATGTACCTGCATGCGGGATTTTCTTACTTGCTAAAGTGCCATCTCAGTCAAGTATTAAAAATAAACTTAATGCTAGACTATGCTCATATCTGATAGAACAACAATAAAAACAGATAAGGATCATTCATGGGGCTTTTAAAGCTTGGCAAGAGCTTAGGAATTTTTAAAACATTAATAACCAGCACCGTTTTATCATTCTCACTTTATCATCTACCTGCTAGTGCTGATGATTTGGATTATGACTATTACAGCTTCAAAATGGGCTTTGTCGATCCTGAAAGCTCAAGCTATGCCCTAGGCGGCCAAAAATTTGCCGATGAGGTAGCAAGACTTACTGATGGTCATATAAGGATACAGATAGTTGCCAGTGGACTCTTAGGCGGCGAAAAGGATATGTATGAAGGAGCGCAAAGTGGTGCTCTTGATATTATAACCGTAGTTAATACCGTCCTTAGCCATTTTATCCCCGAGTTGAAGCTACTAGATCAGCTCTATCTCTTTGACAATGAAAAACAAGCCCATGCTGTAATCGATGGTCCTCTATTTAAGCTCATACAAGAAAAAGCTGCCGAGCAAGGAGTTCATATTCTTGGTGCCTTTGAATCTGGCTTTCGCGACACCTTTAGCAAAAATCCTATAACCAAGCTTGAGGATTTTTTAGGTATTAAGATCCGTACCATGGAAAATAAAATGCAAGAAGATGCCTTCAAGGTACTAGGTGCCATCACCTATCCCATGTCTGCAACTGAGCAAACCCTAGCTCTACGTAACGGGCGCATTAATGCCATCGAAAATGCCCCCGGGCACATGCTAGTAAATCGCTACTACGAAATTATTCAAAACGTCACCACCACGCATCATCAATTTACCTATGTCTTTGCGGCAATGTCAGATCAATGCTGGCAACTTATTCCACAAAGATATCGTGACAAGATCATGGAGGCGATGAGAATTGCTGTAGATTGGCAAAGGCAAAATTTAAAAGAGCTAAATGATCAGGCTAAAAAGGATCTTGAACATAATAAGGTTAACTATCACGATATTGATAGAGCACGATTAAAAGCCTTGGTAAAGCCTGCCATCGCACCTTTTATAAAAGAGGTCCCACAAAAATGGATCGATGCCTTCAATCAAGGACTTAAGCAAGCTTACTAATTGTTATACAAACGATCTTTAGCATGCTTAGGTTAAAGATCCATTTAAGCCCAATTATTCATCCTACTCTGAATAAAAAAACTAGAGCTCTGCTAAATTTTCGTTAGTGTATCTAAAAAAAAGCTTAGCTTTTTCAAAAAAAAATCTACAATATTTGCAGTTCACTTTCTTAGGATCATTCATCATGAAATACCAGCAGCTTTCTACTTGTGCCGTGGCGGTTTTAGCGGCGCTCTCATCCTCAGCTTGGGCCGAAAATGCAGGCAAGGACTTACTTGAAATCAAGGAGGCTTTAGAGAGCAATTATTCATCAGGAAGTACAGCCTGTGTAATAACCAATGATGACTTTGAAAGCTCACCAATGATTGCTGATTTAAAAGCTTATATTGAGGTGATAAATAGCAACACCAAGGAGCATGTTGAGGCCCTGCCCTATGCTAAGGGTGAATCCCTGTGCGTTCCAGGACTTCAAAATGGACAAAGCTATGATCTCATCTTAAAGAAGGGACTTATATCGTCATCTGGCAAGATCCTTGAACAAGATGTACAAAAGCAGATCACTCTTCATGATGCCGAGCCTAGACTATTTATGGATAGCGGTGTGCTCCTGCCGCGCTCTGAAAGTGACGGTAAGCTCTATGTCAAAACCATCAACATCGATAAGCTTAAGGTAGAGCTCTATAAGATAAATAGAAAGCAGCTTATCGACTCTGAGTATAGTCAATATCTCTATGACAATCTCAGCTCATGGATGCTCGAGCCATTAATTACTAATTTTGCCGAGAAGGTGGCTGGTGTTGAGCTAAACACCGAAGGCAAACGCAATGAACGCGTAGCCCTACCAATTGATCTCAATGCCATATATGGCAAATCTCCTGAGGATGGAGTGTATTTGCTCTCAGTGCGCGATGCCTCCTTATCAGATGAGGCCATGCTCGACTCCGATCTTGGAGATCGTCATTTCTCACGCCTTATTATCGCAAGCGATCTTGGTGTCACTGCCTACAAGGGCTTTGGTCTAGTAAAGCTTGCCGTGCGCTCCTTAAAAAGCGCCAATCCAGTTCCTGGCGCTGAGGTCAATATTATTTCACGCTCAGGGCGCTCACTCTATGCAACCCGTACCGATGCCGACGGCTTTGCCAATATTCCCTATGAAGCACTTTCAGGAAAAGATGCACTAAGAGCAAGTGCGGCTACTATAGATCATGGCAATGATTTCTTCATGCTGCCACTATCAGCTGATACCTCTCTCTCCCTTGAATCCATCACCGGAGTTCCCTATGAAGGTCCTATAGTCTATGGTCCCAAAGAGGTTAAAGCCATGGCTATGACCGATCGCGGTATTGTAAGACCAGGAGAGAAGATTAACTTTACTGTCTTAGTTCGCGCCCGCGATCTTAGCGCCAGTGATCTTAAGGCCTTGGTGCTCAAGCTTCGTCGTACCGATGGCTTGCTAGTATCGCAAATGACGGCTCCTGCTAAAGGTGCAGGCTTTTTTGAGACCACCTTTGAGATCCCAGATAAATGCAATCGCGGCCAATGGACACTTGAGGCCTGCTCAGGAGATAGAGTACTTGCAGAGACTAGCTTTCAGGTAGCAGATTTTGTACCAGGAACCGTTACTGCCAAAATGGGAGGCAATAACGATAGCTTAAGAGCAGGCAAAAAAGAAAGCTTCCTTGTGAGTGCCTTCTATAATTATGGCTCCCCTGCAGCTAAGCTTAATACCGAAAGTCACATCGATTTCTTTGCGCTAGAGCACCCCTTTAGCAAAGGAAAATATCAAGATTACAGCTTTGGTCCCAATAAGGAAGAGGCTGAAAAGATAAATTCCAAGGCTATCGATCCTGAGGCTATTTCATTAAGTGATCAAGGCAAGGGACTAATCAGTGCGACCATGCCTGATTTTCCTTATGCAGTAAGATCGCTTTTCTCCGCTATTGTTTACGCTGGTGGCACTATTGCCTCCACCGACAAAAACTACACTCTCTTCCCAAGCTCGTCCTTAATTGGCATTAAGGTCAATGATGATCGTGACAAAATATCCTTAATCTCCTGTGATGATCAGGGAAATGCCAAGGATGAAATAATAAACTACACCATCAAACGACGCCTGCGTGATTATCAATTTGTGCTTGAATACGGCAACTGGCATTACGTGCCACAGATCCGCAAATACGCCGTCATGTCATCAAGTGCTAACAGCGGCCAAGATGGAATAAATATTGATATAGCTGAGCTTGAGGATGGCGAGTATGAAATTACCTCAACTACCAAAGACGGTGGTAAGTCCTCTTTAATCTTCTATAAGGGCTATGCATTAAGTGAAGGCATAGACAGTCCTGATAAGCTTGAGGTCAGCTGCGATAAGGCAAGCTATAAGGTAGGCGAAAAGGCTACCCTAAGCTTCATAGCACCTCGTGAAGGCACCTTAGATCTTATCTTTGGTACCGACGAAATTACCAAGACTCTGCGCTTTGATGTTAAAAAGGGACACAATAGCATTAGTTTTAAGGTAGATAACAGCTTTGAGCAGGGCACCCATGTGCTACTCTCCTTATCATCGGCAGCTACCGCATCTCCTGCTCCTGTGCATGCCTTTGGCTTGAGCTACATTGCAGTTGATAGTGATAGCAAAAAGCTTGATTTGAAGCTTGAGGCCCCAGATTCCCTAAGACCTGAGGAAGAGCTTAAGGCTGAGCTTAGCGTTTCAAATCCTCAGGATAAGGTAAACTATTTTGTAGCCTTAGTAGATGAGGGCGTATTAAACCTCACCTCCTTTAAGACTCCAGATCCCTTTACCTATTTCACTACTCCTGCCAAATATGAAATTCAGGTAAATGATCTATGCAACCGTCTTTTAAGAGCCTTCTCCAAAGGAGATCAGGGCTATGGCGACGATCCTATGCTCTATGCAGGAGCGGCCTCAACTCCTGAAGCCCTCTCGCAGCTTAAACATAAGGTTATTGCCATCCATCAGGGTATAACCGAGGCTGTTAATGGCAAAGCACAAATATCTTTTAAAGTTCCGCATCATCAAGGCGCCTTGCGTCTTATG
>CAVHVI010000148.1:0-5609 GCA_963639245.1 Bacteroidaceae bacterium | reverse complement strand
GTTTAACAATAGACATATTCCCTTCTTTATCCCATCTAATGCCTGCATAATCTTGAATACTCACAGCAACACTAATGCCTAAAAGTCCTTCATGATCTTTTACCTGACGGAATCTTTCTTGAGCCTCGACTTCAATCCCTTTTAAACCGAGAGGATTGATTTTTTGGCCACATTCCAAACCGTTGGCTCTAGCTTGAACTTCTTCTTTTATTTCTGTTAAAGTTTTCATACATACCTCTTCTTATCCCCGCTAGGGGACGGATAAAATCAGAACGGAATTTGATCCGGCTCTAACATAGCCGGAGCCTGCTCACCCCCGTTAGGGGACGAAGACGAATTCAGTGGACGGCCTTGCTCGTCATAGCGAGGGATAATCCCAGAGGGATGGATCTCAGGGCAGTAGTTGCCAGTAGCTTGAGTAGCCCCGTTAGGGGACGGAAAACGCTGAGCAGGAGCTTGGTTATAACCCTGAGCCTGATAACCCTGCTGAGGTTGCTGACCATAAGCAGATTGAGCGGGGGCGCTCTGGGTGTAACCCTGAGCTTGATAGCCCTGCTGTCCATAAGACCCGTTAGGGGATGATTGCTCCTTTTTATCAAGAAGCTGAACGGCATTAGCGACGATTTCGGTGATGTACTTCACTTCACCGTCTTTCTCGTAAGAGCGTGATTCAATCTCGCCCTCGACGTAGACTTTAGAACCCTTATGGCAGTAGTCACGTACTATCTCAGCTAACTTATTCCATGCAACGATGTTGTGCCACTGGGTATTCTCAGCCATGCTGCCATCTTGTTGCTTGTACTTCTTAGAGGTTGCAACGGTAAAGCGTGCAACGGTCTTTCCTGATTGGGTCTGATTAACCTTTGGATCTTGTCCAATGTTGCCCAAAATAATTGCCTTATTTACACCGGCCATTTATTTATTCCTTATTCAAAAAGTTTAAAAAGGGACATCTTCAAGCTCTGCTTGAGCCTGTACCTGAGCAAGGTCTTGCTCTAGCTCATTGTTTTTCTCAGAGGATGGCAACTTCACATCCATAGCACGCAACATCTTGGCGTGGCCTTTGGCAGTATTGATATCAGGGTATTCCTGGACAGCCTCCGCCTCACGGATGCTATCCGCCTCTTCAGGTAGATAGGCTGTAAGACCAAAGGCACGCTTGATGCCATTAGCTAAGCTTCGAACCTGCATCATGTGGTTAGGCTGTGACTGCCAAACAGGTGAGCTAGGCTTAGCTACCTCGTTGTAATAGGTGCGCCATTCAAGAGGGAAGTCATATCCCTTGATGAAGATTTGAGAGGTGATATATTTCGGCACCTCATGCACGCCAACCTTAACCATCTCATCAGCCGGCACTAGCTTGTAGCCTGCAAACTCAGGATACGAGCGGGCAACCTTGATCCAACCATCAACGCTGATAATGAGTGATACTCTGCCACCTTGAACCAGAGGAGCCACTTCACTGGTAGTAGGATTTAATCCTGCCTGCCTGCACAAAGAACCATACTCAATAAGCTCCTTAGCAGTCGGTGCCTGACCTTTTTTAGATGCAGTCATGCGATCGACTACTACGCCTACCAAAGCCTGAACGGATACATCCTGCTTGGTGGCAATGGATGCGAAAAACTGTTGCACATTGTCTAGTGGTTCCATGACAATGGGTCCGACGTTACTCATTGTCGTGCTCCTTTACTACGTAATACTCAGCCAATGCCTTAGCCTGAGCTTTTTTAGCATCACGAAGCTTCTTCTTAATGCCTGCATACTCGTTTAAGGTAGTCTCATGGACTGCCTCAAACTGCTCTAGCTTATTGGTGAAATCAGCCACATCCTGAGATGCGGATTTCACCTGTTCAGTTACTAAATCAGCCATTTATTTCTCCTATAAAACACGGAACGTGCGGGTCTCAACAGTCCTCGTATATTCCTGGTACACCTCAGGCTTCTCACTCTTGAGCTTTTTGGTATCCAAAGTAGTACGCTTAGACTTTTTCCAAGTTGCGATACAGCAGTTACGAGCGTCGTAAACTGCTTCGAAATCACCACAATGAAGCTTGATTTCATCGTCTATCTGGTCGATACGCTCTTGAATGCTGTCACGCTGTTCAATCAAAGAGGTACGCTCTGCTTTAAGCTCTGCGCCCTCATTCCATACGTTTTCCTTATTAGGCTTAGGGGTGATGTTCTTCATAGCCTCTACCTCCTCACTTACGGAGCGGGGCGGGTAAACGTCTGGGATTAGATTGTTAAAGACGAATGCATCAGCAACACGCAACATAGAAAGAGCAAGCTCTCTATCGAAACGGATCACATAGATGCGGATGTTGTGCTCGAAAGGAGCCCATGCAAGTAAAAGGGTGATGCGTGGATTGTCCTTGTTTTCACAAAGACCCACAGCTTGCCCCCAAATGCATTGAGCATAGTAGGAAGTAGGCACCAAATCATCCTCACCGTTGACGGCTATCTCGCCTGCATCGGTAATGATGGAGCCTTTGCCCCATTCCTTTGACGGCTGAAACTTCTTGCACTCGATATTAACTACCGTATCCCACTGAGGAATATAGGCAGTGTTATCTATCTGAGCTGTGCGCCATGCATGATGCACGTCGACCCTGTCAGTAGGTCCAAGAAGCTTTGCTCCCTTAAGCACATGAGGGAGCTCGCCATATATAAAAGGCTCAGTATAGGTTCCTAAGCGGGTATCAAATGAGCCCGCATTAGGTGCGACACGCATAGTCTTATGCGCAAATAAATCGACAGCGCTCTGGTACCTGTTAAGGCCCAATAAGGTACCAATATCAGAGCCTCCGACAGTCATGGAGCGCTTGATAAAGAAGAGCGGATCTTTATTAAGGGCACCAGTATTTGCTAAATCGTTGTAGTAGGCTGTGGCTCTGGGTGCGGTCTTTACGGTCCATTGGTCGTAAATCTGTTCTAAGCTCATTCCCGGCTGTTGCAATTCCTGCTGCTTTGACCGTGTCATTCTCTGTGCTCTCTAAACAAATATTCTTTTCTATGTAGTCTGTGTTTGCCTGTTTGTAGGCGTTCTTTAACTCTGCGTGTCTTAACAAGATGATGGCGTACTCTTTTTCAAACTCTCGAAGCCTCTCTCTCGCCTTAGTCATCTTTGAATAAGCTTCATCAACGTCTCTCATTTAGTCACCCTCGGGATAGGATACGTATACATCTGACTTTGGATCTTCGAGCTCGAGGATGCGCTGTTGATTGTCATAGCGTTCTTCCTCAAGATCTTCGATAAGCTCGCAGTACCACTCCGCAAGCTCGGTCTTATCAAGCGAGTAATACCAATCGACCATAGCCTCATAATCTCTAAGTTGGTTGTTGATGTATTCATTGCGTTCCTCTAATGCATCAATCTCATCTAGAGCCCACTCAGGTGGCTCCAATACCTCAGGGGGCTCCAGATTTACATCCCAATTAACCATGCAAGCCGTTCACGCAGATATCAGTCAAAATCTCAGGTAGAAAAATCAGGCCAATAAAGAGGCAAGCTGCACCCAATGTGAATAAAGCAGTCATTGCGGTAAGGGTTAACCCGGTGGAAAACTTTTCTTTGCCTGATAAGTTCTTCCAATTCTCAAGGTTGTTGTTAAGACGCTCTTCCATGATTAAGCTCCTACGATTAAACAAAACAGACCAAATAAGACTTCTCTAAAAGCCTCCGATACCATCGGGAGCAGGAAGAGGAGCACCATCAGGGTGAACACCATCAATCCATTGAAGAAGCATCTTTCTTCTTTGCGTTGCATAGGATTTGCTCCTTAAAATTAAGAATGTTGTTATTGCAGACGGCTATCATGGCGTCGCATTGTTTGATGAGCTTCTTCTCAGCTTCAATCTTGCCTAGAAAGAACTCCATACGCTCCTGAGCCTCATCACGCATCTTTGCTACATGAGCCATGAGATCACGCTCACCCTCGATTTCATCCTGAATGTGGTCGTTGCTGTAGTTCATTGGTTTATTCCTGCTCACGTACTTCCTGCTTATAGATAAGGCTGTCTAGTTTCTTAGCCTCATCTGATACGATGCGCAGGTAAGCGAGCGCACGGTTTAAATCCTCGACCGCCTTATCGTTTTGTAAGAAAATTCTTAATTGAGCCTGACCAATGGCCTCCATGCTTACCTCTAAAGCGGTCTTAAGAGTGCATAGCGACATACCATCAGAATTCATGCTTAGGCTTCCTTATCTGCCATCAAAGCTTTGAACTCGTCAGCGCTTAAGCTCTGGTTTAAGTAAGCCCGGATGGTCTCAGCGACATTCTTCAAGCCCTTTTGGTATACCCTTTCGACGGTCTGAAACTCTTCAGCGGTAAGCGGGGTATTTGCAGAGAGGTCTGCATCAATGCAATCAAGAATGCCGTCAATGTTTGCTAGTGCGTCTTTTAGGTCTTTAATGCTCATTTGTTATCTCCAAAAATTACCTTGAATACTTCCTGAAGCTCTGCTTTCCAATCGTTGATGCTGTCTTCAAGCCCGGTTAAAAGTTGATACTCTTCAATGTCTGCCTTGCATTTGTTTTCTAGGTCATCCGCCTCATCGCTCACTGCTACCTGCAAGCTGTCTAAATCTAAGAGTGCTTGCTTAAGTTCACGCTTGAGGTCGTTAGTCATTGGTGGCCTCTTCTTGAGCTTCTAAAGCTTCCTTAAGCTCTTCTTGAGCACAGTCAACAAGGTGACTCCTAGTCATAGAGGTAAGCAAACTGATGGCATAAGCCAATCTGGCGCCCACTACATTCAAGAAAGCATCTTCAACCTTGTTTAAAGGATCGTGATGGAGGACAAGTTGTCTAATCTCTACAAATTCACTCGTAAGCTCATGAAACCTGCCAAATTCCTTATCAGTCATATTTGCTCCTTGGTGGTGGTAAATGAATTAGGTGTACCTGTAATAAATTAGGTGTTCCTGTTGAATACATTGTAGGTATAACTAAAACAGAATGCAATAATTTTTTTAGGAATACCTAAAATTTGTGAGGAGGTATAAAAAAAGCCCTAGCAGGTGCTAGAGCTTTGGGGAGTGGTTGAAAGGGTTAGAGATTGCTAGAGCCAGACTTCTCAATGACACGGCCAATGAGATCCATCACGATGGTTGTATCGTCGTGCTCTAATACTTCTTTTTCATAGGCAGGGTTGTCCGATATGATGGTAATGTCGCCCTTGCTAGTCCTATAAAGGCGCTTAATCTTGATTTCATCGTCTATGTAGAAAGCGTATACGTGGCCACTATCAATACGATACTTATCAGAGGTATCAATAAGCACACAATCGCCATCGTATAGCGTAGGCTCCATGCTATTCCCTCTTACTCGACAACAAACGCAATTTTCAGCCTTGCGACGGTGTTCTTGAAACCACGAAAGCCTATAAGCTCTAGGCTTCACGGTGTTTTCTTCATCCCATGTTGGGGGTACGCCATGACCACAGCCAAAGTTAACATCAATCTGCTTAATAAACACGATCTGATCATCGTCTTGGCAGTCACGGGGATCTGTATCGTCAAACACTGTAACGGGCTTGAGTTTAGGATCGGGATTACCAGTGCCATCAATGAGCCAATCAATAGGTACACCAGTAGCAAGGCTTATAGC
>CAVHVI010000147.1:0-5622 GCA_963639245.1 Bacteroidaceae bacterium | reverse complement strand
TAACAGTAGTTTATATCTAAAATGTTGCGAGTGTTTAAAATTATGTGATGCGTAACATTTGATTTTAAAGGAAATTTGTTAAATTTTAGGTATTAAGCTAGAAAGCGCTTTTTTAACACTGTTATGTTAATAGAGCCTAAATTTTGTGTGTGATAACGATCAGAATTTGAAAATAGATATGCTCAATAAACTAAGCCTTTGCGCGATAATTCATCTGATCTCATTATAAGAACAATTTAACAACTCTGTTTCTGCATGGCGCTAGGGATAATAAGTGAAGAAAGGAAATCAAGGCACATCTGATAATGGCAAATCCTTATCGGAAATTACCTCCGAGAGGATCTTAAAGCATGTGGTGGATAAGGGCTATCGCGCAGGTGATAAGCTTGATAATGAAAAGACCCTGTGCGAGGTCTTAAATGTTGGACGCTCCACCTTGCGAGAGGCAGTACGCATGCTAGCCTCGCGTAATATCTTATCGGTGCGTCATGGTTCTGGTATTTATGTCTCCGAAAAGCTAGGTATGGTGGATGATCCCTTTGGCTTTGCCTTTATCGAGGATAAGATAAAGCTAGTACGCGATCTTATCGATTTTCGTCGCATGATTGAGCCCTTAATTGCTATGTTTGCAGCTAATAATGCTACCTCTGAACAGATAGCTGAGCTTGAGGATATTGAAGATGAGATCGAGGAGCTTATTAAAGAGAATAAATCCCATACTCTGATGGACGCAGCCTTTCACTCTAAGGTTGGAGAGATGAGTGGTAATTTGGTGATGCCTAAGATAGGTCCTATTATCAATAATGCTGTTGAGCTTTTTATTAATGTAACAGGATCTGTTTTGAAGGATGAGACTATCTCAGATCATAGAGCCGTGATCGATGCGATTAAGCATAGGGATCCTGTGAGGGCCTCTGATGCCATGTTGCTCCATATCATTCATAACCGTGCGGTTATTGAGAAGCTTATTGCCAAAGAGCAGAGTAAAGGCGAAGAAGTTTGATCTTAAAGTTTTGAGCGTTTTGAATTTTAGACCATACTTTTAAACAGTTGTTTATTGAGGCCAGAGAGAGAGGCTTATAAAGCCGTTGTATGTAATCACAAAATGCTTTTATAAGCGTATTCTTTTAATTTAGCTATGAATTAGCGTATAATAAGCATACGCCTTTGAGGCGGGGTGGCTCTACAATCTAATGAGCCATCGGGCAGGATGCGCTCAATAGAATAGTAGAGCTGTGGTTCCAACTTCAAGACGGAGAATATCCATGTTAAAGTGGAGATTTATCATCTTGTTAGCTGTAATTATGTGCTCTCTAATTCTTACCGGCGATACGCCGATGTATCTTAAATAGTTTGAGTCACTAATTACAACATAGGGGTGGGGATTTACGACAATTCCTACCCTTATTTGTAATTATAGATATCATCTGATAAAAATCAAGCTTCTTGCCAAGAGACTTTGATAAAAAAACCCGCCTAAAAAAGGCGGGCATAGTCATCTTATTTCACTTCTAATAGTGCAAAGCTTTATTTACAAATTAGAACTTATTTACCTGGCAACGAGGAGCCTGACCTAGAGCACCACGTACAGCCTCTTCTGCACACTTGGTCTTAAGATCGGATGCTGCTTGTACAGAGTACCAAGCCATGTGCGGAGTGATCACCAAATTAGGAGCCTGACGAAGGGCATTGTCCATAGGTAGAGGTTCTTTGATGGTTACGTCCAAACCTGCACCACCTAACTGACCACTCTTAAGAGCCTCAGCAAGATCTTCTTCATTTACCAAGCCACCACGTGCTACGTTGATGAGGTAGGCACCACGCTTCATCTTAGCGAAGGTATCCTTATTCATAAACTTAGCGTTGTCCTTGTTAAGACCGCAGTGCAAGGAGATCAAATCAGAGGTCTTGATAACCTCATCCATGCTCTTAAGCTCGATGAAGGATAACTCAGGATCTGATTCAACATGCTTGGTGTAAACATCATAGCCAATAACCTTGCAACCCATTGCGTGTACACGCTTAGCAAAGGCCTGACCGATACGGCCTAAGCCTATCACACCTACAGTCATGCAGGACATACGGGTAATAGGAGTATTCTTGGAGTAATCCCAAATGCCATCCTTAACCTGAGCATCAGCGGCGCAAACCTTACGGCAAACAGCAAGCATCAAGGTTAGGGCCTGATCAGCTACTTCAAAGGTGCCGTAATCAGGAACGTTGCAGACTGCAACATGGTGACGGGAGGCAGCCTCTAAATCGACGTTATCAACACCAACACCATAACGGCAGATGAGCTTTAGATCAGGAAGAGCGGCAAAGACCTTTTCAGTAAAACGTGCATACTGATTGCAGCAGGCAACAGCACCCTTACAAGCCTCAATGAGCTCATCCTCAGTCTGAGCCTGACAAAGCTTCCAGGACAAACCAGCCTTCTCAAAAACAGCCTTTTCTTCGTTAAGATTTGCGTGATCGCAGTCGGTAATAACAATCTTGGCGTCAGCCATAATTTTCACCCCATAAAAAGCAGATACAACGCGGTAGTTACCGCAATGTTTCTATTTTAATGTTTTTTTTACTCAAAGGTGTGAGCAAAATCAAATATACGTCTGATCACTTAATTCTTTTGAAGTCAGATTGTGAGCTAGCTTTAATTTTCAGCAGGGGCAATAACTAATTAAAAAACATGCTAAAAAACCTGAATATTTAGCTTTTATTGGTATGCTAGAGTAAATACTGAATTTTAACTAAACTTTTAGTAAATCTGTGCTGATCTGATGACTTGTGCAAATAGATGGTAGCTTTGCACTGGCTGAGGAGGGACTTTTAAGCTGAGTTAGAGAGATTAAAGCTACGCTATACAAACGGCCTAGCCTTTGTAGACTAGGCCATAACGCTGAATTTTGCTGAAGTATCAGCTATTTTTTAGAGGCCTTAAATTCTGCTAGTAGCTTGCTTTCAACCTCATCTAAATAGTCACGAGTTGCAACCTGTGATCTGATCTTCTCCTCATCCTTCTTAGCAGTTACATAGACGTTTTGCTGCTTTTCATCGATGATGCGGGCCTTGCGGTTATCGCGCTCTTGCAAGGAGAGTATATCCATGATGCGTTTTTTAAGATCGGCATCTAATACCTTGGTACCTACCTCAATACGATAATCAAGGTTACGCGTCATCCAGTCAGCAGAGCTTATATAAAGCTCATCCTCGCCGCCTGCGCAAAATAGCATCACACGGGGATGCTCAAGGAATCTATCAACAATAGAGGTAATAAGGATGTTATCAGATAATCCCGGCACTCCGGCTTTTAATGTACACATGCCACGTACGACCATGCGGATCTTAACGCCGGCTTTGGATGCGCGATAAAGCTGAGATACTATCTTTTTATCAACTAAGTTATTCACCTTAAGATGAATATAGGCCTCTTTACCAGCCTCTTTATTCTTAATCTCTCTTTCAATCATGTCGGTGATGCGCTCACGGGCATTTAAGGGCGATACTAAAAGATATTTAAATACTGGGCGGGTGTAGGGGTATTCAATGAACTCAAAGACGTTTTCAACTTCATCAGTGATTTCCTTCTTTACCGTAAATAAGGCAAAGTCGGTGTAGATCTTGGCTGTCTTTTCATTAAAGTTACCAGTACCGATGTGGGCATAGCGCACGAGCTTATCGCCTTCTTTACGAGTTACTAAGACTAGCTTGGAATGGATTTTTAAAGTGGGCAGACCAAACTGTACCTTAACACCAGCATCGGTTAAGCGTGAGGCCCATTTGATGTTATTAGCCTCATCAAAGCGTGCTTTAAGCTCTACCACCACCGTTACCGATTTGCCGTTATTGGCTGCATCAATTAAGGAGTTGATAACTCTTGAGTTGGAGGCCACACGATAGATGTTGATTTTTATCGAGGTGACCAACGGATCGTAGGAGGCCTGACGTAAAAACTCGGTTAAATAATCAAAGGAGTAGTAGGGATAGAAGAGCAGTACATCCTTTTTAGCAATAGCCTCAAAGGGAGTTGCGGCAGTATCAAAGGCCGTGGAGCGTACCTCACGTAGGGGCTGATACTCACTATCATCTCCGCCAATTGAGGGGAAGGACATGAAATCTTTAAAGTTGTGATAGCGATTGCCGGGCATTAAGGAATCAATTGAGGAAAGCTTAAGCTCACCTGCCATAAACTCAACTAAATCTCTGGGCATAGCAGCATCATAGGCAAAGCGTACGGGCTTGGCATTTAAGCGCTGCTTTAAGGATTCTGACATATCCTCAAGCAGGGATTTATCGAGGTTGCCTGAGAGATCGTATTCGGCATCGCGATTCATCTTAATTGAATAGGCTTCAATGGAGTCATAATCAAAGAGATGGCAGAAAACCTGATCGATGCAGAGACGAATGATGTCATCTAGGAACATCAAGGTGGTGGAGTCACCCTCAGATGGCATGCGAATAAAACGTGGAATGGCATCGGTTGGGATCTCAATTAGCGCATAGAAGTTCTTAGCACCACTCATGCGGACGATGAGATAGGAGTATTTATCCTTTAAAAAGGATACAAGATCAGTATTCTCATCGATGATCACTGGATTAATGTGCTTTAGCACATGATGGCGGAAGTAATGCTCAACCCACTGGCGCTGAGTATCGCTGATGCTCTTTTCATCACGTAAAAAGATCTTGTTGCGCTCAAGCTCTGATACTAGTGAGCGGAAGATCTCATTTAGGGTCATCTGATAGCGGGCAGCCTCATGCTGTACTTGCTTTAATAAGGTTACTAGCTCCTCTTGAGATTGCTTTTCATGGATGATCATGGCCTGACGCTTGAGCTCGGCTACTCTTACCTTGAAAAACTCATCCTGATTATTAGCGTAGATGCCTAAAAAATGAACTCTTTCAATTAATGGAACAGATGGATCGGCTGCTTCTTGAAGCACGCGGCCGTTAAAGGAGAGCCAAGAGAGCTCCTTGGGGATAAATTCTGACATTACTTTTCCTGGTAGTTATGGTGTGTTATTGTAAAGATTATTAATACTGCTCCTTAAATATTAACGCTTTACTGTTAAGTTTGCGTGAAGTAAAGCAAGGCTTTGAAAAAAATAGCCATCAGCATTGGGGCAAGCATGCGTTTTATGCTTTAATGCGATGGAAATGGCGTTGATGTTGGAAAGGGATCTTGGAGTAGGCTAGTAGTATGGATAAGCAAGCTTTAATGTCTTTAAAAGGACTTTCTGTAGGCTACGATTCCTTTAAAGAGGTTATCAATGCCGACTTTTACTATGTTGATAAAACTCCTTATATTAGGAAGATAATCAAGGATAACTCCTCAAAGGTACTATTGATTGCCAGACCTCGTCGCTTTGGCAAGTCACTTACCATGGATACTATCTCGCAATTTTTGACGATCAATTCTAATGATCCAACCGATCACTCTTACCAGGAAAAACTCTTTGCCAATACTAAGATCCTTGATGATAAGCAATTTTGTCAGGAGTTCATGGGACAATACCCAGTGATCTTCATCACTCTTAAAGATATTGTTGCCAATTCCTTTACCGAAGCCTGTGATCTTTTGGCAGTAACTATTTCAGGTGTAGCAAGTCATCATGACTACCTGTT
>CAVHVI010000146.1:0-5661 GCA_963639245.1 Bacteroidaceae bacterium | reverse complement strand
AAATTTTTCTGATATTTTTAGAGTTAATTTGTTGAAATAAAAGAAAATCATCACATTTTTATTGTTGATACAGTTCAAGATATTTCAATTGTTTCAAAAATGCTTTCAAAATGCTAAAATAACGCCCGTTCAAAAACGCCTAAATTAGAGGTTATTATCCATGAGCTTTGAATCAGAAAAGCCTTTTAACGATTTCCAGCACTTTGCCCGCGGCGTCCGTCGCTCTGGCGATTTCACCATCAGGGAATCTGAGCTGCTTGAAAAATGCGGCTCTGCTATGATGGAACTCTACAAGGGTGTACGTAAGCCCAAGGACAAAACCGAGAAAGTTTTCTTAGAGCAGTTAAAAGGTGACGAGGTTATTACCGATCCTAATGCTAAGATTTTTAGCAAGTATTTAAAGGTTATTGCTCCACGTCATTTACACCGTTTGTGCTCTGTAGGTAACGACGACACTGGTAGCTTAGGTGGCGCTGGTGACGACTCTGGCTCAATTGATGAGTAATCGTCTTTAACCTAATAGAACCACAAAAAAAGCGACCTTGGGTCGCTTTTTTATTATCTGCTAATTAAAAAGCTAGACTAGCATCAACATTGCGATCACAGCAAGTACGGTAATAATGACGCTTACTGATAAGGGCAAACGTAAGATTGCTGTAATAATGGCAACTAAGGTTCCTGCTATAGCTATATAGGTATGCTCTCCTACCGAAAAGAAAATACCGGGAAATACCAAAGCAGTTAAAGCTGTATAGGGAATGAGATTTAAAACGCGGCGCATATAGCGGCCAAACTTTACCTTTGAAAATACAGTAGCAGGAAGCACACGTAAAAGGTAGTTAATAACTCCCATTACGAGCAGGATCATCCATAAATAAAGCATAGAGTTGTTAGTCATGACTTGTCTCCTGTGCTTTATTGTCTTCACTATCCTCACTCTCGCCTGGAGCCTTAATAAATAGAGCACCTATTAATGCTCCTGCAACCATGGTGATCACAATAGCCCACGAAGTTGAGGTTGATCCAAAATAGCGGTCAAAAAGTAAATAAAGAATTGAATCTGATACTGCTACAGCTACCACCACCGCAAGCATCCTTATACTTTGACGACATCCAGGAATGATAATTGCGATGAAAAGTGCATATAGCGCAATACCCAAGCCCAAAGTTACAGTCTCAGGCAGGATCTCAGATGCGATAAGACCAATAACAGTTCCTAAATTCCAAGATAAAAATGAACTTACAAAAAGACCTATATAGTAAGGAACGTTTACAAATTTCTCATCATTAGTGGTAAAAATAGCAAAAGTCTCATCAGTTACAAAATGGCATAACAATAAGCGTTTTATCGAGGATAGAGACTTAAAGCGAGCAAACACGCAGGTGCTCATGACAAAATAGCGAAAGGATATTAAAAATCCACCAATTGCCACAGTAAAAAGTCCAGCCCCCGCTCCTGCCATAGCTACACCTAAAAACTGACCTGACCCAGAATAGGAGGTAAGGGAGAGACATATAGTTTGCAAAGGAGTAAAGCCTACCTGCAAGGCCATCACTGCAAAAGCGATCGCAACAGGAACATAGCCCATTACAATAGGAAGCGAATCCTTAGCGCCCTTTAGCATAAACTGCCATGAGCTCAGCGTAGATGAGCTAGTATTTTTATCTTTAGTATTAATAGTATTGTTATTCATAGGCGCACATTATATAGCCCCCTTGCACATTTTTGGACATTAATTACCAAGGTATTGCACCAAAAGCATTTATAGGGCTAATATCGCTAAATATTGAAAAATTCCCCTAAGGGATAGTAGAAAAAAAATGAAAGAACTCGACATCGCAAAATTTGGTGGTACCTCTGTTGGTAACTTTCAGGCTATGACCTCAAGCTACAAGGTATCAATCTCTAATAAAAATACCCGTCTAGTCATTATTTCCGCCTGCTCAGGCGTGACCAACATTCTTGTTGAGCTTGCATCGGGAGCCTGTAATAATCAGAAAACCGATGAGCTTATTGCTAAACTTCGCGATATCCACTATGAAATTATTGCAGGCCTTGGCGGTAAACAGGAGCTCAAGGATCATATTGAAGAGCATCTCAACGAAATAAAGAAGCTTGCTCAAGAAGCATCCATGGGACGTAGCGATGAGCTTACCGATCGTATCGTCTCTCACGGCGAGCTCATGTCCTCCTACCTCTTTGCCGCCCTCTTTAACTTCTACGGCACCAAGGCTGTATGGTTTGATGTGCGCCGTGTAATGCGTACCGATTCACAGTTTGGCTGTGCAGTACCGCTAGTAGAGGTTATTGGTACCCTTTGCAAGGAGCAATTGCTTCCCTTGCTTGACGGTGATGCAATTATTATCTCCCAGGGCTTTATTGCCTCCAATTCAGAAGGACAGACCACAACCCTAGGCCGTGGTGGCTCTGACTACTCTGCAGCCCTTCTTGGTGAGGCCTGCAACGCAAGCTCCATTTCTATTTGGACCGATGTACCTGGTGTGTATACTACCGATCCCCGTATAGTTCCTCATGCAAAGGCTATTCCTGAGCTTACCTATCTTGAGGCGGCTGAGATGGCAACCTTTGGTGCAAAGATCCTCCACCCCTCTACCCTAGTACCGGCAGTACGTCGCGATATCCCAGTTTACGTTGGTTCATCTCGTGAGCCTGAAAAGGGGGGCACTTGGGTGCGTACTCGTACAGAGTCTCATCCAGCCTTCCGTGCAGTGGCGCTACGCAAGAATCAAAGTCTAATTGTGCTCTCATCTCCAAAGATGGTAGGCGCTTCAGGCTTTTTAGCCAAGGTATTCTCTGTTTTTGCCTCCTACAAGCGTTCAGTTGATTTAGTTTCAACCTCTGAGGTTTCCATTGCAATTACCTTAGATGCTGGTACCAATACCTCTGGTATTTCAACTGCAATTCCTGAACAGATGCTCGCAGATCTGCGTGGCTTCTGCCATGTTAAGGTTGAGACAGGACTTTCACTTGTTGCCGTGATCGGCAATCAAATGTCAGATATTCCAGGCCTTACCACTGAGGCCTTAAGTGCCATTCATGATTACCCAGTAAAAATGATCTGCTATGGCGCCTCATCTCATAATTTATGCTTCCTGCTACGTGAACAGGATGCGCCTGATGCACTAGTTAAGATCCACAAGCATCTGCTTGAGGATAAATAATTTGACGTTTTAACATGTGGGAAACGGGATCTAAAATGATCCCGTTTTTTTTAGGCATAAAGCTTGCTAAAAAATATTTAAGATTGCAGCCTTAACAGCCGTTAATCATGTAGAGAAATAGTAGAAAAACATTTATCCTTCTCCCTTGGGGGAAAATATTTATGGCTTCATCAATTACATCTTTAGGCGTCGCATCAGGAAATGACTTCAGCTCCATCGTTGAGGAGTTGGTATCATTAAAAAAATCCTCAGTTACGCGTAATACCACCAAACGCTCTAATGCTAATACCATTGAGCTTTCAGGTGTTTCAACATTAAAGAGCTCGCTTAAAACCTTCCAAAGCACATTAACTGCTTTCACAGAAAACAAGGATACTGTTTTCAACTATAAAACAGTTACCACCTCTCAATCAGATAATGTAAGTGTTTTCACTGTAGAAACTGACGACAGTGTTGCCAATGTTGATTTTCAACTAGGTGTAAAACAGCTTGCTAAATCGCAAAAGCTTACACAAAAGTTTTCCACAGAAGATGGTTTTAATAATTCCTTTGAGGCAGGCACGCTAACAATCAGCTTAGGCCAAGATGAAAAAGGTAATAGCAAATCATTTGAGGTTGAAGTAAAGGAAGGCGATACCTTAGAGACCATTCGTAAACGCATTAACAACGGCAATGACTATGGTGTCACCGCATCATTGGTAAAGACATCTTCTGGTTATACTCTAAGCCTCGATACGGGTATAACCGGCGATGATGCCTCACCTATTTCAATTACTGCTAACGGCCAAGGTGGCGAAGGTAAAGATAGTCTTTCTGCCTTAGCAATTGACGGCAGTAGCGATAATTTTGGTAATTGGACCCAAATTCAAAAAGCTCAGGATGCAATTATTACTGTTGATGGCGAAGAGGTTCATTCATCAACTAACAAGTTTACCAACGGTGAGATCGCAGGTCTTAAAATCACTGTAAATCAGTTATCAGAAGCAGCAACTGATAGTGATTCTGATGTAATTACCAGCAGTGATGGAAAGAGTCTTAAAACCTACAACGTCAAAGTTGCTACTGATGGTGATTCAACTGCCGATAAAATCATGAGCTTTGTTAATGGATTTAACACATTAATGACTTCGTTAGATACACTTTCTGCATCAAATACTTATACTGATGGCGAAAGTAATGAAGACGGAGGCGATCTAGCAGGAGATTCATCTGTCACCTCACTTAAACGTCAATTGCAATCCATGGTGTCAGGCTTTAGTCAAACGCAAGATGGAATGACCATTTTTGATATGGGCATCAAGTTCAACAAAGACGGTACCCTATCATTTACACGTGAAACGTTCAATCAAGCCTTAACTAGCAATCCCAATGCTGTAAGCAACTTGTTAAACGGTGACAACGGCCTTTTCACAAAAATGGAAAGTGTAGTTAATGACTATACCAAGACATCAGGCATTCTCGATCAAAGAACCGACAACCTCAATAAAGAAAAGAGCCGTATAGAGGAACAGCAAACTCGTGATGAGGAAACAATAGAAAAATATCAAACTATGCTTACCAAAAAGTATGCAAACCTTGATACCTTAATGGCAAATTACTCAAATTCATTAAGTTCACTGACCTCTGTTCTCTCTTCTTTAAAATCTTCTTCATCATCGTCATCATCATAAGTTTCGATTGATCATGAATCTTATCCCGCTCACTAAAGCGGGATTTTTAATATAAAAAGCGCTTCTCCTTATAACTAAATTTTGTATACTCTAGATATACTTTCTACACACAATCTTTAAAATAGAGATTGATCAGCATCTACAACAAAATTTCAAATCATATATTAAAGCGCGGATCGATTTTCTTAGTGTAAATCAATAGCAAAAACACATAGCGCAAAGAGTACTAATTGTACGTTGCTGTTATTAGATATTTCGTACCAGGGCTTAAGGTACGAAACAAAAGAAAATATAAAAGAAAGTAGCCTTAGAAGATCTAAACAAATCTTCATGTAGCAATAATTCAGATAAAAGAAGCAATATAGAGAAAGTTACTATCAAAACAAGGATCTTGTAAAAATAGTTTTGCTGTTTTCCTAAAAGAAAAAGAACTTTGTGGACTTTAAGCTAGCTTAAGGATGTAGAGAGATGAAAGATAAATCACAACTGATGACGGATGAGGAATTAGCAGCTCTTCCTTGCGGTATAGATAGTTTTCCTTTCATAAGAAGCAACCAAATGGTCTACGTTGACAAGACAGCTTTAATATATAAGTTAGCTGTAAGATTTGGTAAATTCTTTCTCTCTCGTCCAAGACGCTTTGGTAAGACCTTACTTGTCTCTACCTTTGAATCGTTATTCAAATATGGCCTAAGAGACTTTAAAGGCTTAGCTATTGAAAAGCTATGGCATGATAAAACCTATCCTGTCATCAGAATAAGTTTTGCTGATTTTAAAAATTTTAGTTCATATGCAGACTTCAAATCTA
>CAVHVI010000145.1:0-5663 GCA_963639245.1 Bacteroidaceae bacterium | reverse complement strand
TGAATAATCCTTAGGGAAAATTCAGAAAATCCTGCCTTAGGGCAGGATTTTTTTTCAAAACCTTATTCAAAATACCTTGTTTCTTCTGAAGATAGGCAGAGACGTGGTATACTTTCGCTTTAGTGTGGGTTTTGCACCTGATTTGGTGTGCCCATCAGACGCTTATAGGCGTTATTAAAGTGATTTTTCTCCGTGACGGCGCTATGTTTCAGCATGCGGAGACTTGTATATACAAGATATTGCCGTGATTTTAGGGTAAAGATATGTCCGAGACTACGACTAAAAAGACCGCCACAGTGGCCGCTTCTCAGAGCGCAAATGTGCCGGCTAAGACAGCAAAGAAAGCAGCAAAGAAGAATGTTAAAGAGACCTTTGTTTCTGCTCCCGTCAATGCATTGCTATGGGTTGTTTCTGCAGTTTTGATCTGTGGCGCTATTTTTGGCAATTACTATTTTTCAAATTATGTGCTTATAGATGAGACCTCTCTACAGAGATTAGGTCGCGTCGCAGCCGTAATTGTTACTATCGTGATCGGCTTAGGTGCTTTGGTATTTACCAACAAGGGCCATTCTTTATTGAAATTTGCCTCTGAGTCCTATACCGAGCTTTTAAAGGTAGTTTGGCCTACCCGTCAGGAAGCTTTCCAGACTACTTTGATCGTATTCGTGGCTGTAAGTGTAGTGAGCTTATTCCTATATCTTTGCGACGTAGCTTTCTTACAAATAGTTCGTGGCATTACTCTATAAATTTTAGGTAGATATGACTATGGCAGATAATACTGAATTTGAAGCACCCGTCTTAGACGAGGCTCCCGTAGCTGAAGCTCCTGTGGCAGAAGCTCCCGTTGCCGATGACCAGGCCGCAGCAGTTGTTGCCCAGTCAATCGACGAGAAGAAAAATTCCTTAAATGCAACCGTACCTATGCGTTGGTACGTTATTCAGGCCTTCTCTGGCTTTGAGCAGCGTGTAGCATTGACTCTTTCTGAGCGTATTAAGCTCTATCATATGGAAGATGACTTTGCTGAAGTTCTTGTTCCTAAGGAGAAGGTTAAGGAAATTAAGGACGGCAAGAAGCGCGAGACTGAGCGTAAATTTTTCCCAGGATACGTGCTTGTCCATATGCGTATGACTCCTGATACTTGGCAGCTAGTTAAGCATACCGATCGTGTATTAGGCTTCATCGGTGGTACCTCCGAGCATCCTCTTCCTATTACCGAGGCTGAGGCTAATCGTATTCTTGATCGTCTCAAGCAGAGTGAAGAGTCTCCTCGTCCTAAGACTGAGTTTGAGGTTGGTGAAAGCGTACGTGCAATTGACGGCGCCTTCAAAGACTTCGTTGGTACTGTTGAACGCGTTGACTATGAGAAGAACAGAGTTACCGTTTCCATTGCCATCTTCGGTCGTGCAACTCCAGTTGAGCTCGAATTCTCACAGGTTGAAAAGGATCTTTAATCAGTTATCCTTCAAAAAAAGGGCGGCATTAGCCGCCTTTTTCATTGGGGTATTTAGTCGTCCCAATTGATCTTTTCTTTTAGAAAGGCGAGAGCCTTTTGCAAGGTTACAGGATATACAGGCTTGGCGATATGATCGTTCATTCCTGCATCTAAGGCCTTTTTTCTATCTTCAGCAAATGCATTGGCGGTCATGGCAATAATGGGGATTGCTTTTAAATAAGGATCCTTTAGCGATCTTATGAGCTTAGCTGTTTTATAGCCATCCATATGAGGCATCTGGATATCCATTAAAACCACATCAAAATGGCCTTCCTTTTCTATGGCAGAAATGCATTCTATGCCATCCTTTACGCGATAGACATCAAAGCCTAGGTTGGTGAGTACCGCATCAGCAATTTCGGCATTGATATCATTATCCTCGGCAAGCAATACCCTTAAGCCATCAAAATGGAGATCGCTTGGAATTTGTTGATTAACGATTGCCTCAGGATCTGTAGGTTGAGCCACACGATGAGGAATTTTAACGGTAAATTTTGAGCCCTTGCCGATCTGACTTTCAACCTTTACGTTACCACCCATGGCTTCAACGTAATGCTTGACTATGCCCATGCCAAGGCCAGTACCAGTTTGACCACTTTCACTGCTGTTACGCTCACGTGAGAATTTTTCAAAGATGTGGGTTAAATACTCCGGAGACATGCCGATGCCGGTATCTTCGACTATTGACTCGAAAACAACTATGCCAGGATTTTCTGTTTCGTATTCATTAACTATTATTTTTACACTGCCGCCATTAGGAGTGTATTTACAGGCATTAGAGAGCAGATTTAAGAATATCTCCTTGACCTTAAGGGGATCGCAGTAAATCCATGGATGCTTGGCATTGAATTCACGGGTAAAGGTAATATTCTTCTTGGCCATTTCTCGTTCAAAGACGATGAAAATAGAATCGCTAATACCTTTTGCCTCAGTGATTTTTTCCTCAAGGTTAAAATGTCCGCTTTCAATGCGCGACATTTCGAGAATGTTGTTTAAAAGGTTTAAGAGATAGTCAGATGCGAAAAGAATTTTGCGTACATAGTCCGAGGCCTTGGGATCGTTTTTTACCAAGGGCTTTAGGAGCTCAGTAAAGCCTATAATGGCATTCATCGGCGTACGAATGTCATGCGACATATTGCTAAGGAAGTTTGTTTTGGCAACGTTAGCAACTTTGGCATTTTCTAAGGCTTGCTCAAGTGCGTGCTTTTGCTTGTTTTCATTTTCAACAAGGGTATCGATATTGCGAAAGCCTGCAACAAGCTCTAAAGTCTCATTCTGCTTTGAAATTCTGGTGTAGTTACCAGTGTAGTAATGCATCTCACCATCTACTAAGGCGCGATAGGTAATTTCAATCTGAGTTCGCCCATCAGCAAAGGTCTTGATGAGGGAATCCCTACATAAGCTTTGATAAAGGAAGTCTCGGTCATCGGGATGACAACGATTTTTACAATAGGTAGTAAGCATGTTGTCATAATTGAGGTTTGATGAATCCTTGGTCATGCCCTCAGTAATATATCCATCAAGCTTGATGACGTCGGCAAGATTTCGATCGGTGTGAACCACAAATACGTTCAGATAGTTATAGGTTAGCGCCACAATAAGGCTATTAGGATCTTCCCTCATCTTTATGCATCTACTCCTATCTTTTATTTGTTGGGTTTAAGTGACGATCATTATAACGACAAAGTGCTTTATGTTCGGGTAACTTTACCGATTGTAAACTTTTTAGTCGGTGGTGTAAAAGAGGGATAAATGATAATTTGAAGTGAATCGAAAAAGAAAAGCAAGATTAATAGTTGGCACTAAGCTTTTAATTTTGAGGGGACCTAACTACTTTCCCACAACAATCCACATGCTTCCCAAGAAATTTTTGTTAAGGTTGGGGAAAGGCTTATCTATGCGCTTTTTAGGATAAATTATCCTTTAATCCTATATTTATGTGGTTATTTTTAGTGCTTAATTAACGACAAGGCCTGTTGTAAAGCTGACAGACTCACGGGCTTGGTAACATAGCCATTCATACCTATTTGCTGGCCGCGCTCCTTATCTTCATTAAAGGCATTGGCGGTCATGGCAATAATAGGAATTGAATTTACTTTGGGATCACTTAAGGCGCGGATTTCTTTCGTAGCGTGTAATCCGTCCATAAGTGGCATTTGAATATCCATCAGGATAGCATCATAGCTTTGACCCTTTTGGATCTTGAGTAGACACTCAGCTCCATTTATAACCCTAGTAGTTTCAATACCAAGCTTATTTAATAATGAGATGGCGATCTCCGCGTTAATGTCATTATCCTCAGCTAAGAGCACCTTCATGCCCCTAAAATCCAAATTATCAAATTTTGATGCGTCATTATTTGTTGAGCTATTCAGTTTAACTGGCTTGGCAATACGATGAGGGGTAATGATGGTAAATTTTGAACCTTTACCTTGTTCACTTATAACGCTAATTGTTCCTTTCATGCTATCGACATAGCGTTTGACTATGCCCATTCCAAGTCCGGTACCGATCAAGCCACTTTCTGTTGAAGAGCGCTCGCGGGAGAAGCTTTCAAAGATATGCTCTTGAAATTGCTTGGACATGCCGATGCCATTATCCTCAACTGTAGTTTCAATAAGGATGATATTAGGATCGTCAGTGATCTTTTCTTGAATCACTACGCTTACACTTCCGCCTGTGGGGGTGTACTTGTGGGCATTAGATAGTAGGTTTAACAAAATTTCCTTAATCTTAACCTGATCGACATATAGCCAATGATGTTCGATATCGATATTGTGCGTAAAGGATATTTGCTTGCTTTTCATCTCCTGCTCAAAAATTGTCCACAGCGATTCTGTTATCTCATCAATATTAATGGCTTTTTCTTCAAGCTCACATTTACCACTTTCAATCCTTGCCATTTCGAGGACATTGTTGATGATAGATAAGAGGTAATCTGAGGAGTAGAGAATTTTCTGCACGTAATCCTGAGCTTTTGACGATAATGATCCTTCAGATTTTAAGAGCTCGGCAAAGCCAACAATGGCGTTCATGGGAGTGCGAATGTCATGGGACATGTTGGCAAGAAAGTTAGATTTGGCAAGATTGGCCGCATTAGCATCCTGTAGTGCTTTTTCTAGTTCTTTGCGGCGTTCTGTTTCTTCAGCCACCAGTGCGTCAATAGGGCGATAGCTAATGATGACCTCATAGCTTTTTTCATCCTCATAGTATTTAGTAACGCATACCTCAAAATACTTACAGCCCTTTTGGTTTTCCTTGGCTTGGTGTCTTGAGACATATAAGCCTTCAGTATTCAGGATAGGGATAAGAAAGTCACTGGATAGTTCCTGCCTATATATAGGATCGGTTTCATGAATAACGAAGTTATCCCAGCTATATTGAACCCAGTTAGATAGCGATAATAAAGCACGGCCGCTTTTTATGATTGTGCTTCCAAAGTGTGAATAAACATTGTATTTGGTGAATTTGATCTCATCGCTTTTAAGATCGCACAGTAGGGCACAGGTGTAATCTTCACTTAGGGCTTGTAAAAAGGCATTTTCGCGGGCGGATGCGGTGGCATCCTTATCTATATCCATCAAGGAATGTCTTCTTTTAAACTCCTCTCTTATGGCACATAGACAGGTTTTGTTATCTCCTGTGGGATAAAAGCATACTGAGAGTAGGGGACCGATATTGATGATAAATTCGGAGAAGCTTTGATTTAATCTTTGTTTTAAAGCATGCTCGAAAACTGCGATCCATCTGTTATCAAGTGTTTGAAAAAGTAAGGAGAGATTTGTGCCGTGCAAATTGGCATTGGGTTCTTGCTTAAAGAGAGTATTAAAGGCTTGATTGGATGTAATGATCTGAGCGTCTATTCCTTGACCTTGGGAATTGCACACTAATTCTGCAAGGCATGCTGGTCCTCCATTTTGAAAAGCATCGAAAAGGAGGTGCTGATAATCAGGAAAATTGCTCATAGTAATGCAGTCAACAGACTTTACCTTTTAACAAGTAGCTTGAACATTTTCATGAGTTCAAGTATGGTCCTGCCTAGTTTAAATGTAAAACAAACGATTGTTTGT
The DNA here is from genome assembly GCA_963639245.1 of Bacteroidaceae bacterium. GTDB lineage: Bacteria > Pseudomonadota > Gammaproteobacteria > Enterobacterales > Succinivibrionaceae > Succinivibrio. The sequence goes on along the minus strand of CAVHVI010000145.1, from coordinate 100 downwards.
GTGGTATGCCACAAAATACGGGCATGATCTCAGCTTGTATAATGCCTTACTGGCTAAGGTGCAAAAATATAGTCCGCTTTGCTAGTGGGCAACTTTAAAA
>CAVHVI010000144.1:0-5688 GCA_963639245.1 Bacteroidaceae bacterium | reverse complement strand
ATTTAATGTAGTGGAAAAGCTATAACAATATTTTGAAGAAAAAATTGAAGGCATCAAGACGATGCCTTCAGAAGTTTTAGCTTACAAATTCAAGCAAGCTTAAATTTAGATCTTCTTTGCAAGCTCAACAGCCTTACCAATATAAGTTGCAGGAGTGAGATCCTTGAGTAGGGCCTTAGCCTCATCGCTCATCTCAAGATTTGCGAGGAAGTTTTCCATGATCTCCTCGGTTACCTTGCGACCACGGGTTAGCTCCTTAAGCTTCTCATAAGGGTTGGCAATACCGACACGGCGCATGACGGTCTGATAAGGCTCAGCGAGCACTTCCCAGTTGTCATTTAACTCAGCTGCAGTGTGCTCAGGATTTGCCTGAAGCTTGGAGATGCCCTTTAAGGTGCTCTTCCAAGCAATTAAGCAATAACCAAAGGCTACACCTAAATTACGCAATACGGTGGAGTCGGTTAGATCGCGCTGGAAACGGGAAATAGGGAGCTTGTTGCCAAGATGCTTAAAGAGAGCATTGGCAATACCAAGATTACCCTCAGAGTTTTCAAAGTCGATAGGATTGACCTTGTGAGGCATGGTAGAGGAGCCGATTTCACCCTTAATAGTCTTCTGGGTGAAGGTACCATAGGAGATGTAGCCCCAGATATCACGATCAAAGTCGATGAGTATGGTGTTGAAGCGATCAACTGCATCAAACATCTCGGCCATGTAATCGTGAGACTCAATCTGAGTGGTGTAAGGATTCATGGTCAAGCCTAAATCTGCCTCAAATTCACGGGCAAAGCTCTCCCAATCAACCTCAGGATAGGCAATGGAGTGAGCATTCCAGTTACCTACAGCACCATTCATCTTGCCTAGGATAACAACATTGGCATAGGCGTCACGCTGTTTCTTTAAACGATAAGCAAAGGTTGCCATTTCCTTACCGATGGTGGTAGGGGATGCAGGCTGGCCATGGGTACGGGCAAGCAAAGGAATATCGGCGTATTTGTGGGCAAGCTCAGTAATTTCTGCAATGACCTTATCCATAACCGGCAAAATAGCCTCGTCACGGGCAGTCTTTAACATCAAGGCGTGAGAGTTATTGTTGATATCCTCGGAGGTGCAGGCAAAGTGAATGAATTCACGTACCTTAGCAATTTCTGCATTATCCTTGGTCTTATCCTTTAAGAAATACTCAACGGCCTTAACATCGTGATTAGTGACAGCCTCACGCTGTTTAATATCTAAGGCATCCTCAACGGAGAAGTTTTTGATGATGGCATCGATGAAATCAACAGTTTCCTTTGAGAAGGCAGGAACCTCCTTGATTTGCGGACAGGCTGCGAGGTGCTTTAGCCAAGTGAGCTCAACCTGAACACGAAAACGCATGAGACCGTATTCTGAGAAGATGGAGCGTAGCTCCTCATCCTTTGATGCATAACGACCATCAAGTGGGGATACAGCAGTTAATGAAGATAATTCCATGATGTTATCCAGAAGTTGTGATTTATAAATGGGATTGGGCACATTGTACTATGCGACCACGGTGGAACCATAAAAGCAGACGAGATGCTCCTAATTGCTCCCACAAAACGTATGCGCGAACGGCGGCTAGTAGCATAGCGCGGATCTTATCTTGAACATCAGACTCGCGCAGGCAGCTTTCCTGTCCTGGTACCATTACCTTAGGGAAGTTAGGAGAGATCAGCGATTGATAGATAGAGGCACATTCGCGGAGCACATCCTGACGCAGTACCATCTGAATATCGCCGTCCATAAAGCCTGGGATCTCAGATACCATGCGATCATGAAAGGTATCAATACGAGTACCTAGCTCATTGAAGACCTTATCACGCGAGGTCAGCTGAGCTGCTAGGGCCATAACCTTATTGGCAAGAGTAAGAATAGCTACTGCATCGCTGTCTCCAGTTGACGCGATGGAAGCAATGCCGTTCATCGATAGGATCTTGGCGGTAAATTCGTAACCAGTTTTTAATTGATCAACGCTGTAGATGTCATCAACAGTACGAGGATCGGTCACACCAATTGCGCGGATCATCGCACTAGCGGCGTGATCGTCCCAAAAGCCGGTATTAGCAATACGAATGATCTGTGAGCAACATTGGTATAAGGCGGCTAGTGCGCGGGTCTCGTTTTCGATTTTTTGATCGGCCATGTTTTCTCTCAGTTAATAGCGGAGGCAATTACTGCGCCTCCAAGACAATCTTCACCATTATAGAATACAACAGATTGCCCTGGTGCAACGGCTGCAGTTGGAGCATCAAAGTAAACATCTAAGCCCTCTGCAGTACGCTCAATAGTACAGGCTACATCTGGCTGACGATAACGGATCTTGCAGGTACATTTAAAAGGAAGCTCTGGACATTTGGTGATCCAAGTTTCATTTACGGCGTGTAGACCATGAGCAAAGAGCAGCGGATGCTTATGTCCTTGTACTACTATTAGGGTATTGTTTGGAATATCCTTAGCTGCTACATACCAAGGCTCACCATTTGAATCGGTGCGCCCTCCTATATTTAAGCCCTTTCTTTGGCCGATGGTGGCGTACATAAGACCATCGTGCTCTCCTACTATCGTGCCATCTGGAGTTTTGATAGGCCCCTTTTTAGAAGGGAGATAGTGGGATAAAAATTCGTGAAAGCGTTTTTCGCCAATAAAGCAAATGCCTGTGGAGTCCTTCTTTTTGGCTGTTTTCAAGCCTCGCTCTTGCGCCATCTGACGCACTATGGGCTTTTCAATATTACCCACAGGAAAGAGCACTCTATCTAAGACGCTACCATTAATGGCGTGAAGGAAATAGCTTTGATCCTTATTTTGATCAGAGCCACGCATCAAATGAGCCTGAGCAGTATTGAAGCTTCGCTGACAGTAGTGGCCAGTAGCAATAAAATCGGCATTGAGATCCTCTATGGCATAATCCATGAAGGCCTTGAATTTGATTTCCTTATTACACAGGATATCAGGATTAGGGGTACGACCTGCTTTATATTCTGAGAGGAAGATTTCAAAAACACTGTCCCAATATTCTGCGGCAAAGTTGATGGTTTTAAGCTCAATACCCAAGGTATCGCAAACTGCCTGTGCGTCCTCTCTATCTACTGCTGCTGAGCAATAGGAATCTGTGTCATCCTCTTCCCAGTTCTTCATAAAAAGTGCAGTGACCTTCATGCCATGCTCTTTTAAGATGGCGGCAGATACTGAGGAGTCCACACCACCTGAAAGTCCAACAACCACTGATTTGCCTTGTAGCTCATCCCAAGGGATAGTTGCATCAAGTAGCTCATTTGTAGCTAAAGTCTTAGACATTATTTTTGCATCTCCTAACTTTAAAGTTTTAGGTTAGGGTAAAACTACTTTTATGAGATCTAAGGGATAACGCTTGCCTGCAAGATAATCATCCATGCATAAGCCAACTAAGCGTGTACGCCAGCCATCTTTATTCTCATAGATTTCATCTTGGCTATACCACTTAACATTTAGGATCTCATGATCAGGATCTTGTGCGTGCAGAGTTTCAGGAATTTTCTTTAATTTTGCGGCAAAGCAGTAGCGCTCAATGGTTTCATTGTCTTTTACGTAATCATAGATGCCAGTTAGAGCAGTGAGCTCTACCTCACAGCCACTTTCCTCTTGAGCCTCACGTAAGGCAGCATCGAGAATACTTTCTCTTGCCTCAATATGACCTGCGGGCATGGAGAATACAGGACGATTGTTTTGATCCTCGTTGAGCTCTTCTACCATGAGGAACTTGCCATCATGCTCAATGATGACGGCTACGGTTGCATGAGGCTTGAATCTTGATGACATGATCCTAAAAACCTAAAAGTCTGCAGACCTATAAGCCCGGATTAATCTTTGATAAGGATTGCTGCGGGCAATGCCTACAGATAAAAATAAGGGAGATGGTGCGCCCTAATAGACTCGAACTATCGACCCCTACCGTGTGAAGGTAATGCTCTAACCAACTGAGCTAAGGGCGCACTGCATTAGACGGAGTGCATTATAGGGAGTTATTTAATTTTTGTCAAAGAAAAAGTAGGTATTGATCTTAGTAAAATTTCTCTTTAAAAGAGATTTGCTTATTTTGTGCGCCTAATGCTTGGGATAAAAGTTATTTGCAATTTGAGCCTTGTAATGCAACAAGCGATCACTACTTGCTCAATCCTTATGTACCTAAACAGTGCAAAAGCTCCGGATGTGTGATAAAAACACAGTGACATAAACGTGCGCTAGAATAAAAACGTAAGTTAATTTTGGCGCTTTAGAGAGTTAGGAGTGCGCATCATGTTTCAAAGTAAGGTTGTGATCCCGCAGGAAGGTCAGGCTATTAGCATTAATGCCGATGGTCGTTTGAATGTACCAAATGATCCTATTATTCCTTTCATTCGCGGTGATGGTATTGGTGCTGATATCTCTCCTGTGATGCGTAAGGTGGTAGATGCCGCAGTTGCTAAGGCTTATAAGGGTGAGAAAAAGATCTCATGGATGGAAATTTACGCTGGTGGCCGTTCAACCGAGGTTTATGGCGAAGGTGTCTGGCTTCCTGATGAGACCTTTGATTTTATTAAGAAATATCACGTAGCTATTAAGGGACCTTTGACTACTCCTGTAGGTGGCGGTATTCGCTCCTTAAATGTGGCCTTGCGTCAGACCCTAGATCTTTATATCTGTTTGCGTCCCGTACGTTATTTTAAGGGCGTTCCTTCTCCTGTTAAGCATCCTGAGCTTACCGATACCGTTATCTTCCGCGAAAATGCTGAGGATATCTATGCAGGTGTTGAGTGGGAGGCTGACTCTGAGGGCGCTAAAAAGCTAATTGAATTTTTAACCAAAGAGATGGGCGTTAAGAAGATCCGCTTTACTGAGCATTGCGGTATCGGTGTCAAGCCTATGTCTCATGAGGGTACCGATCGCTTAATTCGTGCAGCCTTAAACTATGCCATCGATCATGATAGAAAGTCCTTAACCATTGTGCACAAGGGTAACATCATGAAGTTTACCGAGGGTGGCTTTAAGAAGTGGGGCTATGAGTTAGCATCCCGTGAGTTTGGCGCGGTAGCTGATGAAAAGGGTGTAGTGTCCTTCAAGAATCCTAAAAATGGTAAGACTATAGTAGTTAAGGATTGCATCGCTGACGCCTTCTTGCAAAATATCCTCCTCCATCCTGCCGATTACGACGTAGTTGCAGCTATGAATCTAAATGGTGATTACATCTCTGATGCCTTGGCAGCTCAGGTAGGTGGTATTGGTATTGCCCCGGGTGCGAATATCGGTACCGATAGTGCTATCTTTGAGGCAACTCATGGTACTGCTCCTACTATTGCTGGCACTGGCAAGGCAAATCCTGGCTCTATTATTTTGTCAGCAGAGCTCATGCTACGTCACCTAGGCTGGGAAGAGGCTGCTGATTTAATCGTGGATGCTATGGAGAAGGCTATTAGCTCTAAGCATGTCACTGCTGATTTTGCTGAGGCTATGGAAGGAGCTACGGTGCTTACCACTTCAGAGTTTGGTGATGAGCTAGTAAAGCATATCTAACGCTATCTTTTTAAATATTAGGTGTAATAGGGCAGGTAAGGTTATCTGCCTTATTTTTTGAAAAAAAGGAGAGATCCAAGTTGGCAGGATCTCCCCAAACTGCATTTCAAGAAGCATGGCAGCGGAGAAAAAGGAGAAATC
>CAVHVI010000143.1:0-5703 GCA_963639245.1 Bacteroidaceae bacterium | reverse complement strand
GTGTGAAATGCTTAAGAAACTAATTCTAGTTGCTATGTTGTCAGCCTTGTGCACCACTACTACCATGGCACAGGAAAACGTCAAACTTTGTACTAAGGTCTATCGTGGCTCAGATCATACCTGGTCACAGCTACATAAGGTCTCAGGCGTATACGCTAATGGCAGTGAGTTGCAGAAGATCCTAAAACATGGGAAGTTTGACCCATCCTCTCACTATATTTACATCCCAAGAAAGAATAAAAAGGGCACCGTGATCCCTGTGGGAAACTCTTGGACTGGTGCTAGTGATGGTGAGTTTAAGGATCTACATCATTCCCGCAAGTGGATGATTAGAAAGGGCTGGAAGGATTGTAAGTAAGGCAAATTCGGTAATACCAAGGCTCTCTTGGTATTACCGTAGTAAGATGCAAGCAAGCTTTACTTTGATGCTATAGCGCTTGCGTTAGTTTTTAAAGGCCTTCAATAAAGCAGGAACAGTCTGCTTCTTGCGACTCATTAGGCCTTTTACGAAATCATCCTCGCTTTTAGCACCTAAGGCCTTTAGCACAAGATCCTTATCATCAGATTCCACAAGTACCACTGAGCCTTCCTTCATAATATCGGTGATGACAAAGAGCACGGTGTCGCGACCTTCCTTTTTAACCTTGGCAAGCTCCTGTTTAAGCTCTTTCTTAAGCTCGGGAGTGACCATATCTAAGGAAACTAGCTCTATCTGTCCAATGCCTACCTTCTTACCGTGCATATCAAAGTCCTTAAAGTCACGGAAGATAAGCTCACGCGGGGTGGCATTTAAATTGGATTTGGCCTTAAACATCTCATAGCCTAGAGCCTGCATATCCTTAACACCGGCAATTTCAGCAAGCTCCGTGGCGGCCTTTTTATCGCTCTCAGTGGTGGTAGGTGATTTGAAGATGACGGTATCTGAGAGGATCGCACAGAGCATGCCACCTGCTAAATCTGCAGGGATTTTTACGCCGTAATAATCATGCATGAGCTTTACTATGGTGTTGGCACTACCTAAGGGCTGGATCCAACCTTCAATAGGAAGATTAGAGGTGACATCACCTAATTTGTGATGATCGATAACTCCCTTTAATTCAGCATCCTTAAAGTCTGCCGGGGCTTGGGCAAGATCAGAGAAATCAACAATATAGACCTCTTTGCCGGCAACTGAGGTTATTACCTCGGGGGCCTTTAGCTTAAATTGCTTTAAGACAAATTCTGTTTCAGGGTTGGCAGGACCTTGAGCTACTGCTTTTACATCGATGCCTCGTCCCTGATAGAGATTGGCTGCAGCAAGGGCGCCGATGATGGTGTCGGTATCAGGATTTTTATGGCCAAAAACTAGGGCGGTGGAATTATTGTCTTTAACCTCGTCTGCGAAGGAAACGCTGGGCTGAGCTGCAATTAATCCAGCAGCTAAGGCTATGGAGAGAATATGCTTTGCAATCATAGGACTTTATCTTTTAAAAGGTGGTTGTATGAATTTTATAGCGCACAGCATAGCAGAGTTTTTTTAGGTCAAAAAAGCTCAAATGAAAAAAAGCACTTGCACCTTTGAAAAAATTTTTCTAAAGTGAAAAAAGCAAGGTGAGACAGCAAGTCACACCGGCGTCAAAATCATAAGTCAGCAAGGCTTTAACGATGAAACATAGCATTCAGCATTTTGTGCGATCAGATGATCGCTATTTGCAGGGCGTTTACTCGTCAGCCTCTCTTATTGCCTCCTCTTTAATCTCCTTCTTCTCCTGTCAGTGTTGTTGTCGCTAATGACGGCAATAGCATCACGTAATTAATCGTTTTTGTAGCTCATATGCCGTCTTGAAAAGAACTCAGGACGGCTTTTTGTTTTTTAGCACCTACAGCACTTACAGGAAAAATTTATGCAAACCAATACCGCTAGCGTCACTGCCAAGCTCTGCGCTTATTCAAGATGGATAAATTCTGGGCGTTTGGGGCTTTTTAACGACTATTTGGCAGGGGAGCTTTTAGGAGAGCAGGAGCAGCAGGCCATGCACTCCTTGATAAATGAGCATGCAGGAGAGCTTTTAAATTCCGCTCTGCCATCAATCTTACTCTCGCGTAGCGCTTGGGCTGAAGGGCATCTTGAGTGCTTCTCCCAAGGACTTGGGGATATTCAGTATGTGATATTAGGAGCAGGTCTTGATACCTTTGCCTTTAGAAACACCAATTCTAAGATCCGTATCTTTGAGGTGGACCATCCTAATACTCAGCAAGAAAAGCTTGAGCGTATTGCTAAGCTTAATTGGAAATTAAACTCCAAGCTCGTGTTTACCTCGGTGGATTTTACCAAGGACAGCTTATCCCAAAGGTTACTTGAAAGCGGCTTTAATCCCTTTATCCCAACCTTTATCACTATCTTGGGAGTTGCCTATTACCTCCCCTTTGAGCATTTTGCCGCTACGGTATCTGAGCTATCAAAGCTTATTAAGGCTCCCTCAAGATTGCTTTTTGATTTTCAAATTGAGGGCTTTCAAAGCATGAAGTTGCCTATGGAGCTTGCAGCCTTTACTAAAAGCTTAGGTGAGAGCATGGCAGATGGCTATGAGATCTCCACACTTGAGGCTTTGCTTTTTGAAAATGGCTGGCAATTTTCAGAGCATCTCACTCCATCATCCATCAATGAACGCTACTTTCAGCAAAAGGACAACGATTTAAAAGCCTTTGATAGCGTGCATTTTATGGCGGCGGCCTTTACTAACACCTTATTTCATCTTTAACGAGGACTTTTATCATGGAAAATTATCAAGAATTTGAAACCGCACTCATTCACGGTGGTATTTATGGTGATCCCTTAACTCATGCCGTCAATGTGCCTATCTATCAGACCTCAACTTTTGAGCAGCAGGAGCTTCGCGCAAATCCTAAGTGGGAGTATTCCCGTACTGGTAATCCTACTAGGGCATCATTGGAGGCTCTTATTGCTGAGCTTGAGCATGGCGCGCGAGGCTTGGCCTTTGCATCCGGCATGGCTGCGATCACGGCTGTCTTGCAGCTATTTAAATCTGAGCAGAAGATCCTGATCTCAAGCAATGTTTACGGTGGTACCTTCCGCGTTTTAGATAAGATCTTCAGCCGCTTTAACCTAAGGTATGAGATTGTTGATACTCAGTCTGAGGAGGCTTTAGTTAAAGCTATTACCCCTGATACCGCCGCTATCTTTATTGAAACTCCTGCAAATCCGCTTTTAACCATCACCGATCTTAAAAAGACTGCTGATATTGCCCACGCGCATAACATCCTTGCTATTGCTGACAATACCTTTATGACTCCTTATCTACAGCGTCCCTTGGATTTTGGCTTTGATATCGTAGTGCATAGTGCAACTAAATATTTAGGAGGCCATTCAGATATAGTTGCAGGCTTGGTGGTAACGGCATCAAAGGAGCTAGGTGATGAGCTGGCTTTTATCCAAAACGCCACCGGTGGTGTTTTAGGTCCCTTTGATTCATTCTTAATGGTGCGCTCTATAAAGACCTTAGGTGTACGCATGGATCGTCATACTGACAATGCCCAAACCTTGGCAGAGTTTTTAAAGGCTCGCCCTGAGGTTGCCAAAGTCTACTATCCAGGCTTTGATGATTTCCCCTTGCATGAGGTGCACGCCTCTCAGGCTAAAAACGGTGGCGCGATGATCTCCTTTGAGCTTGAGGCAAAGCACGATATTAATAAGTTCTTCAAAAGCTTGCACTTAATCGCTCTGGCCGAGTCTTTAGGTGGAGTTGAGTCCTTAGTATGCCATCCTGCCTCCATGACCCATGCCTCAATTCCTAAGGATTTAAGAGAAGAGCTTGGTATTACTGAAGGATTAATCAGATTCTCGGTAGGCATCGAGCATGTTGAGGATTTAAAGCGTGATCTTAGCTTTGCCCTTGAGCAAAGTGCGATGTAATGGGGAGGTTAGGGATATGCATTATTACAACAGCCTAAAGGATCTCATCGGCAATACGCCCTTAGTTAAATTAAATCATGTGGGAGTTCCCAAGGATAGCGCGCTTTTTGCCAAGCTTGAGCTGATGAATCCTTTGGGATCGGTTAAGGATCGCACTGGAATGTATATGGTGGAGGCTGCTGAGCGTGGAGGGACCTTGCATAAGGGCAGTACCATCATCGAGGCTACCGCGGGCAATACTGGACTTGGAATTGCCTTTGCCGCTTTAAACAAGGGCTATGAGGTGATCTTTGTGGTGCCGGAAAAGTTCTCGGTAGAAAAGCTTACCTTAATGAAGGCCTTGGGGGCGCAGATCGTACATACTCCGCGTGAGGAAGGAATGCTTGGTGCTGAGCGTAAGGCGCAGGAGCTTTTAAAGAGTATTCCCAATGCCGTCATGATGGCGCAATTTCACAATCATGCCAATCCTCGCGCTCATTATGAAACTACAGGCCCTGAGATCTGGCGCGATCTTGATGGGCAGATAGATTATGTGGTGGCCGGAGCTGGCTCTGGTGGTACCTATAGTGGCGTATTGAAGTATTTAAAGGAGCAAAATCCAAATATTAAGGGAGTTTTGGCTGATCCCTATGGCTCCACTATGGGCGGTGGTGAGCATCATGACTACAACATCGAAGGTATTGGCAATGACTTTGTTGCTGAAACCATGCAGATGCAGCTTGTTGATGAGGTGATTAAGGTAAGCGATGAGGAAGCGTTAGCGGGAGTGAGATTGCTTGCCAAATCTGAAGGTATCATCGCCGGATCCTCATCAGGTGCGGCCTTTGCTGCTTCCATGAAGCTTATTGCAAAGGGCGTTAAGGGCAATATCGTAACCATCTTCCCCGACAGAGGTGATCGTTATTTCTCCAAGCATATCTACGAATAGCTGTTATTGCTCTCTTTTTATATCCCGGTAAGGGATCAGGCGGTGGCCCAAGTATCCCACATGGTACCGCCTTATATATATGTATATATATAAGCTAGGTCGAAATGGGAGACACTGTTGTAACTATGAACGATGTCTCTCTTTAAATGGCGTGGATATGCAGTTTATCGAAGGACTGCTATACCGAAGTTAACTGGTCAAAGTGTACCGAAGATAAAGTGCCGGAATGTACTGAGGTTAGTGGCATTTATGGCTCCAGGTCATACGCACTCGTCAGATCATCTTCACTTAAATCTGATGAAACAGTCGCATTTTTTGCGTTCAGCACTCCGGCATTCTCCCTGCTTAAATTTTTAAGCAAGCGTTGCTGTATCCCGTCTCCTACTTATACCGTGATTTCAACCTGATTATCTTCTATTGCAATAATGCAGCTTTCATAATAACCATCACCTGTTGTCCGAGGTCCGCTGATGACCTCATAGCCATCAGCCTTCAACTGGGCTGTTAAGGTATCTACCTTTTCTTTACTACCGACACTGAATGCAATGTGTACATATCCTGTACGTGCCAAGTCTTTCGGCAGATCTGTCATTTCCGGCTTATTCATAATTTCAAGCCGTGCACCATCATCAAAGGTGATGAAATAAGAACGGAAACCCGTTTTTACATTGTGATAGACATCATTGGACTTGCCATCCAAATACTTCACAAAAAAATCTCTGGATTTCTCCAAGTCATTTACATAAAGCGCTACATGTTCAATTTTCATTTCTCGCCACCATCTCTTTCATTGATCATTTTTTGAAACACATCTTCTGAAGTCTCCGTAAACAGAGCTTCGCAATTCTGCTCTTTCAATAGT
>CAVHVI010000142.1:0-5746 GCA_963639245.1 Bacteroidaceae bacterium | reverse complement strand
TTGTAAAAGCTGCTGATTACATGGCTGACAATCGCAACTGTGAAGCTGGATTTGTATCCACCAACTCTATCTGTCAGGGTGAGCAGGTAGCAACATTGTGGGGATTATTGCTAGGAAAGGGAATTAATATCAATTTTGCCTATTCCTCATTCCCTTGGACTAATGATGCTTCCAATAAAGCTGTAGTTACCTGTGTAATTGTTGGCTTTGGTTATAAGGACAAAGATAAGCGTCATCTTTATAAGTTTATCGATAAAGAGCATTTTGATTGCATTGAATGTGAAACTATATCTCCTTACTTGGCGGCAGCGGCTCCTGTAATTATTAGCAGTCATAGTAAGTCCTTATCAGCCTCTATTAATTTGGTATTCGGCAATAAAGCCGCTGATGGTAGTAATTTAATCTTTACCTACCAAGACGGCCAAGAATTCCTTAAAAATCATCCAGAGACTCGACCTTTTGTGAAGAAGTTTATTGGTAGCAGTGAACTGATGAAAGGTGAACATCGCTATTGTCTGTGGCTTAAGAAAGAAGATGAAGCTCAATGGAGTGCTATTCCTGCAATTATGCAAAAAGTCGAAGCTTGCGGAATATGGCGTTCACAACAAACTAAAACCGGTGCTGCTTATAAGGTTCAAGATATTCCTTGGCGCTTTGGCCAGATGGCAGGAGTTCCCAATCCAATCTCCGCCTTAGTAGTCCCGCGTGTTTCATCGGAAAGACGTTTTTACATGCCAATGGACTTAGTTAAGCAAGATACCATTGTTAATGATGCTGCTTTCATTCTCCCCGAAGCCACCAACTACGACTTCGCAATCCTAACCTCAAGAATGCACATGGTGTGGATGAGGTTAACATCAGGAAAGATGAAGTCCGATTACAGATATTCCCGTGACTTAACCTACAACACCTTCATCTGGCCTGAAGCTAGTGATGAGCAAAAGGATGAAATAACTAAGCTTGCCAAAAACATCCGTCGTTGCCGTGCGATGCATGCACCTATGTGCTTAGGTGAGCTTTATAACCCTGATACCATGCCTCAGGATTTAAAGGATGCTCATAATGCTTTGGATTTGGCAGTAGAGATGCTCTATCGCAGTGAGCCTTTTAGCGATGACGAGGAAAGATTGTCCTTTATGCTTAATCTTTATAGCAAAGCTGTTGCTAAGGAGAGTAAATAACCATGGCTAATGAGAACTCCTTTGAAATCCACAATATAGGCTCCTATAGCTTTAAGCAGACAGGCAATGCTACTAAGGAAGATAGTATGGGCATGCGTGAGATGCAAAAGCGTGCCTATGAAAAGCGTGATAGCCAGTACCTTTTAATTCAAGCTCCTCCTGCTTGTGGTAAATCTCGTGCCTTGATGTTCCTTGCCTTAGATAAGGTAATACATCAGGGATTAAAGAAAGTTATTATCGCTATTCCTCAGTTATCCATCGGTGGAAGTTTTGCTGATACCAACTTAACTGAAAATGGCTTCTTTGCCGATTGGAAAATAGATCCTCAGTACAATCTATGTGTGCCAGGAGGAGAGGCCCAAAAGGTAGCTAAGGCAGTATCTTTCCTAAGTGATGCTGAGGGTAAATACCTTCTATGCTCTCATGCCACACTGTGCTACTTCTTTGCCAAGGTAGAAGATAAAACTCTCTTTAATAACGTCTTAGTTGCCGTAGATGAATTCCATCATGTCTCAGAGGATGATGACAATAGATTAGGTGGCGTAATTCATACCTTAATGACCGAAACCTCAGCTCATATCGTAGCTATGACTGGCTCGTATTTTAGAGGTGACAGTGTACCGGTACTATCTGATGAGGATGAGGCTAAGTTTGAGCGTGTCACCTATACTTATTACGAGCAGTTAAATGGCTATAAGTATTTAAAGAGCTTAGGTATTGATTACGCCTTCTATACTGGTAACTGGGTAGATGCCGTCTCTAAGGTATTGGATTTAAGTAAAAAGACCATTATCCATATCCCAAGTGTCAATTCTCGTGAATCCTCCGGTGATAAATACAATGAGGTAGGCAAAATCTTTGACATCATCGGTGATGTAATTGTAAGAGACAGTGAAACTGGTATTTATACCTTCAAAGCAAAAGATGGTAGAACCTTACATGTAGCAGACTTAATCACCGATACCGATGGTATGCAGGGTATAACCATGGCTTCATTAAGAAAGCCTGAGGTTTTAAACAGCCTTGATATCATCCTAGCCCTTGGCATGGCAAAAGAAGGCTTTGATTGGCCGCAATGTGAGTACGCTTTAACTGTAGGTTATCGTTCATCTTTAACTGAAGTTGTCCAAATCATAGGACGTGCTACCCGAGATTGTGAAGGTAAGAGCCATGCTCAATTTACCAATTTGCTTGCTATGCCTACAGCTAGGCATGAAGATGTTGAAGATGCAGTAAACAGTTTATTAAAAGCCATCACACTATCCTTACTTATGGAGCAGGTCTTAGCTCCTAATGTGCACTTTAGAAAGCGCGGCGAAGAAGGGGAAGGGAGTAGTGGAAGTGGAACTGGCGAAAAGACTCAAGATGATCCAACTCAAATCAATATTACTATCGATGATGAGAATGTAAGTCAGCATGCCTTAGATATCGTCAATAACGAAGGTATCGATATTACCGAAAAGATTTTAAATTCATCTCCTGCCGTACAAAACGCTTTAGCTAACGGTGGTGAGGGAGTTAATAAAGATTTGGTAGTTGAGGATATAGCTGAAATCATCAGAAAGTCACATCCAGAGCTTAATGACTATGACATCGATGCTATGTCACAGGCCATTATGACCGCCATCATTGTTAAAGTTTTAACTCATGCTGTTCCTCCCGCAGATGAACCAACTACTGTCTCTCCTCAAGGTAATGGTACTGACGAAGGTGGAAATAGCGGTAGCGAAGGCTCAGATAATACCGGTGATGGTAATAACGGCTCTAAGCCATTTGTTGTAGCAAATGGTGGTGATGATGAAAATACTGCCTTTGTTAACATCGATGGTAAGTTCATGAACATCGATGATATCGACTTTAACTTAATTGAATCGATAAATCCCTTCGCCGGTGTTCACAACTTTATCTCAAAGACCATAGAGCCTGAGCTTTTAAAACAGATCCAAGCAAAAGCTCTAGCTATGCGCGAGAAGATGACTATGCCAAAAGCTCTGCAACTATGGCCTTATATCAATCAGTTTGTAAAGAAGCATAACAGGAAGCCAAACCTTAATACCAACAATGACTTTGAAAGACGTTTGGCCGTTGCTCTTGAATATTTAGCAGAGCAAAAGCGTAAGCAAAATGCCAAGAACAAGACTGAAGCTTAAGAGGTAGAAAATGAGATTTAGTGCACCTCAAAAAAGCTTTAAACGTCCAGAGAGTTTTGATGCCTTAATTGCAGATGATCCTTTTGATTTATTAAAGGATGTTGGTGAAAAGCGCGCTTCCATGACGGTCTCTGAAAAAGTTCAATCTCAATTTGCAGAGATTGCTGAGTTCGTAAAACAAAATCAGCGTCTGCCAGCAGATGATAGCGATGACTTTGATGAAGAGCTCCTAGCCATCAAATTTAAAGAGCTTGCCAAGCAATCACCTGAAGGCGTTGCCTATTGTGAGTCCTTAATTGAAGGCCATAAGGTAAAACAGGTACAGGTAGTAAGACGTCATCTTACCTATGAAGAGGAGTTATCTCAAAAGGTAGATGATATGCAAACTCATCTTTATGAAAGCATTGATGATGTTTTAAGTGATGATCCTTTAGGCCTACTTGCAGATGTTAAGGGTAAGCCTGCTGAGCATGAGAGTTGGCGTGAGAATACTACACGTAATATAAGTGCCAGTATGGATCAAGCTACCGCTAAAGCTAAAACTTGTGAAGAGTTCTATCGCTATGAGCATTTCTTTACTGAAATTAATGAGCTTTTAAAAGAAGGTCATCTGCGTGCTATCGATGTTTTAGGTGATACCGGCTCTATCGAAGTTGGTGACATCTTTATCATCAAGGGAGTGATGAGCATTATTGCATCGATGGATGAACACAATGTATTCAAAGATGCAAATGGCAGAAGACAACAACGTGTGCGTCAAATTATGGATAATGGCAAGGAGAGTAATCCTTTTAACATGTCCATACGTGCAGGATTTTATAAGTCTGAACTTCAGTGTAAGCGCATTATCAACACCGACAGTCAAGGTTATGAGTATTTAAGAGGTCTCAATAAAGATTTAAGAGACTTAAATAAAGGCTCAGGTAACAGTGTGCTCTCAGGCTATATCTATATCCTTGCCACCCAAAGCAAAGATCCAATCATCAAAAACTTCCTAAAAGAAAGTGAGTTAGTAAAGATTGGTTACACCACCACCGATGTAGCAACTCGTATTGCTAATGCTGAAAACGAGCCTACTTATCTTTGTGCTCCGGTAAAGGTGCTTAAAACCTTTAGCTGCTATAACTTTGATGCTAGAAATCTTGAGGATGTGCTTCATACCATTCTTGCAAGCCATAGATTAAATGTAGAGCTAAAAGATCATACTGGCAAGAAATACCATCCGCGTGAGTGGTTCACGGTTAATGTCAATACCGCATCTCAAATCATCGAGCATATCTTTGCTCAGGATATCAATGATTACTATATTGACGAGATCCAAGGGAAGTTAAGGCGTAAGCAGAGTAAAAACGATAAAGCTTAGTTTTATCCGATAAGTGCTTACTAGCGTTAGATTTATGTAAGTTAGGGCCTATCAAAAGCCTAGTTCCTATTTTAAGAAGATACAAACATGCAGAAAACAAAGCAAATAGAAGAGATTATTCAAGCAGCCAAGGATGTTGGATATATTGATTTTGGTATGCTCGATACTGATGACGAGAATCCTTTTTCTAATAGAGCACTTACAGCTTTTATAAAATCCTTACCAGAGGAAGAAAGGCCTAATCTATTTGATATTGAAGGCTTTCCTACCTCCACAGCCTATAGTCGTATGATGGCTGCGGTGATGTTAAAGGGATATTACAGCGATCAACTTATACATTTTGCCTATCGACCATTAACATCAGCCTCTAAGTTGATACTAAATGCCTTAGCATTTTCTGCAAAGGAAATGGAAAAGTTTAATGATGCTGAAGAAGATGGATTAGATGTTAGAGATCTTGTTGCTGAGACTGCTGCAGAGCTTATTGCCACTTTGGAAGATGGCGGGAATGTAAATCTTCTTAAATTTATCTATGCGGATTCTGAGTATAGCGATGATGGCGAAAAGGCTGAATTTGCTTGGACAAGAGCCATTACGCAAAATATAGATAGTCTTGATGATTTAATAGGGCTTTTTTCAAGCAAGATCGCTGGTACTCTAACAAAAAACATCAAGAAACCTAGCTCAAGAAGCGTAGTCTCAGCGTTAAAAAGTGCTATTGGTAATAAGCTTCCTAAATCTGAAGTATTTAAGCTAGTTAGGACAAGTCCTTACTACATCCTTCCTCACATTTATAGCTCTAAGATGTCCTGTTACATGAGATCTTTTTGGGCACAGAATGCTCATCGTTTCTTTGATGAGAATCGCTGTCAGGAATTTCTAGCCGATCTTAGTAAATACCGAACCAAATTAAAAAAATGCAAGTGATACATTTTTAACATGTCTGTTGCTGTATTCACTATGAGGTAAATATGCCTACAAGTGAGGTCCTTCAGCGTTTCTTGAGGGAGGATCTGATGTTAATGCTATAAGCTAAATGAATGCATTAATAA
>CAVHVI010000141.1:0-5755 GCA_963639245.1 Bacteroidaceae bacterium | reverse complement strand
ATTTAAGATCGTTTGTAAATTTAAAAGTTGCTATGAACCTTGTCCTAGCACAACGAATGCCTTAGGGCATAGCTTTTAAATTTCTTATTTGTTTTTGATTGTTTAATTCATCAGATTTTTGGAGTTTATGTTATGAAATCTTTACTTACCCTTACCCTTTCGGCAGTAGCTTTGTCATTGTCAGCTTTTTCTTATTCAGCAGCTGCAGCTGACGTTCCTTCTACTATTAAAGTAGGAACTTGCCCAGGCCCTTACCGTGGAATGATTGAAACCTTCATTGAGCCTAAGCTTAAGGCTCAGGGATATACCTTAGAGTATGTTGATTTCATCGATTATGTTCAGCCTGATGCCGCCTTAGATGCAGGTGATATTGATGTTAACTTAATGCAGCATCAGACCTATCTTGATGCTATTGTTAAGAATCAAGGTTTGAAGCTTACCTCAGTAATTAATGTGCCTACTTTAGGCTTGGGTGTTTTCTCTGATAAATACAAGACATTAGATGAGCTTCCAGATGGCGCTCGTATTGGTATCCCTGTTGATGCAGTAAACCTTGCCCGTGCCTTACGTATTGCTAAGGAAAATGGCTTGATCACCTTGTCTGCAGAAAGAGATGAGCACAAAGCAGCTATTGCTGATATCGCTGATAATCCTAAGCACTTTGAGTTTATTCCTATTGAGGCAGCTCAGATATCTCGTACCTTAGATTCCTTAGATGCCGGCTTTGTTCCTGGTAACTATGCAGTCGCCGCTAAGCTTGATTATTCGAAGGCTCTCGCAGTTGAGAATGTGATTGAAAACATCAAAAACGTTGTTGCTGTTCGTATAGATGATAAGGATACTGTAGGTAAGCTATTCTTAGATGTAGTTAAGTCTCCTGAGTTCAAAAAAGAGCTTGAGGCTGATCACTATTATGATTCTTTTTCCCGTCCTCAGTGGTGGAATGAATAAAAATGACCGGGATCATTTCTTTTGATAAGGTCTCGGTACGTTTCTCTCGCGGCGGTGAGTCATTCACCGCTGTGAATGAAGCCTCACTTGAGATCGAAAAAGGCGAATTCTTTGGTATCGTTGGCGCCTCCGGTGCTGGTAAATCAACTCTAGTTCGTACGGTCAATTTACTACAACGTCCTACAAGTGGCAGAGTTTATGTTGATGGCACGGACATTACCGATCTTAAAGGCAAGGATTTATCTAAGCTTCGTTTGAAGATAGGTATGATCTTTCAGCATTTTAACCTTATTAAAAATGCTACTGTTTTTGACAATGTAGCCTTCGCACTTGAGGCCTCAAATACTCCTAAGCAGAACATTGCTCCTCGCGTTAAGGAGCTTTTAGAGCTTGTTGGTCTGTCTGATAAGGCATCCTTGTATCCAAACGATCTCTCTGGTGGTCAAAAACAACGTGTGGCTATTGCCAGAGCCTTGGTAAATTCTCCGGAGATCCTGCTTTGTGATGAGGCTACTTCTGCATTAGATCCTGATAACACCCGTGAGGTAGTTGAGGCTCTACGTAGAATTAAGAATGTTTATCCGCTGACGGTTTTATTTATTACGCACCAGATGGAGGTTGCGCGCTCACTCTTTGACAGAATAGCTGTAATGAATCAGGGCAAAATTGTAGAAGTTGCATCTGCCTATGATATCTTTGCTCATCCTCAGGCTCAGGCCTCAAAGGATCTGGTATCTCGTTCTAATGAGTATGAACTTCCTGATGAAGTATTAGCACGTGAGAAGGAGCTTTTCTACATTACCTATAAAGAGGATCGAGCCTATGAAGCGGTAATTGCTGAGGTCTCAAAGCGCTTTGATGTAGATCTGTCAATTATTGCTGGCAAGATTGATTATATTCAAGGCAAGCCATTAGGAGTGTTGCTTGTAAGCTTACATAGCGACAATGAGCATAATAGAAAACAAGCCTTAGATTATATTAGTGAGCGTGCCTATATAAGTGCATATAACGGAGGTAAACAATGGGCGAAGTCATCTCAGAAACTCTAAGAATTTTGCACAATGAGCTAGGTAAGGCCATATATGAAACCTGTATCATGATGGGAATTTCATTTGTTCTAAGCTCTGTTTTAGGCATTTTGCTAGGCTTCGTGCTCTATTTGACTCAGAATGCTGCTTTCTTTAAGAACAAAGTATTAAATGCAATATCATCCAATTTTGTAAATATCATTCGCTCGGTACCTTTTATTATCCTAGTAGTATTTACTCTTCCTTTTACCTTCTTTTTAGTAGGTTCAAAGATTGGTCCTATTGCTGCATCCGTGCCTATGACTATTTGGGCTACGGTGTTCTTAGCTCGTCTAATTGAAGGTGCGTTGCAGGAAGTTGATCCTGGTGTTATCGAGGCAGCCTTAGCAACCGGTGCTAGCTCTAAGCTTATTATCCGTAAGGTTTTATTAGTTGAATCCGCACCAGCAATTGCACGTGGTATCACTGTGGTCTTTATTGCTTTAATTGGTGCCTCGGCAATGGCCGGCATGGTAGGTGGTGGCGGTATTGGTAATTTAGCCGTGCAATATGGCTACTACCGCTATGAAACTGGAGTCATGCTATTTACGATTGTCATTTTAGTGCTGATCGTACAGCTATCACAGTATATTGGCGATTTCGTTGCAAGGAAACTTACTCATTAATAGTTTGCGGTCCTCGTGACCGCAATTAAGGATAAGAATATGTCAGATTTTATTGAAGAGCTCAAGCAACAAGTACAAGGCCAGCTCATTTTTGGGGATGAGATCCCTGCTAAATTGCTATCTGATTTTGTCGGCACTCTTAAAGGACGTGCCGATGTTTATTTAAAGGCTAAGGATAAAGACGATGTTATTAAGGCCGTTAAGCTTGCCTATAAATATCGTGTCCCAACGGTAGTGCGCTCTGGCGGTACTAATTTGGTAGGAGCCACCGTGCCTGATGGAGGTCTTGTATTAGATGTAAGCGGCTTAAATCGCATACTCTCATTTGATGAGAGCACTATGTCTATTACCGTAGAGCCCGGAGTGGTGTTAAAGGATCTAATTTCTTATGTTGAAGCTCGTGGTTATCTTTATCCACCAGATCCAGCAGAGAAGCTTGGCACCATTGGTGGTAATGTTGCTACTAACGCTGGCGGTATGAGAGCCGTTAAGTATGGCGTTACCCGTGATTATGTGCTCTCATTAGAGCTTGTAACTCCTGAAGGTGAGGTGCTTCAGCTAGGTGCCACCGTACGTAAGAATACTGCAGGTCTTAACTTAAAGGAAACTGTAGTAGGCTCTGAGGGCACTTTAGGTGTGATAACTCAGATCACCTTAAAGCTAGTGCCGCTACCAGAATTTAATTTAAGTGCTATTTTGGCCTTTAAGTCCTTACATGAGGGTATTAGCTGTGTAAATGCAATTATCGCAGCTAATCTTGATCCTACGGCCATTGAATTCCAGGAGAAAAAGGTTATTGCCTTAGGTGAAAAATATATAGGTAAGGATTTTCCAATACCCTCTGCAGTAGCATATCTCATTGTTACCTTAGATGGTGATAAGAAGAGTGTGCTTGAGCGTATGGAGAAGCTCAAGCAGGTGGCAACAGCTAATGGCTGCTTTGAGCTAGTAACCTTAGATGATCCTGAGCTTGAGAAGAATGTATGGGAGATCCGTGGTGCCTTGGCCCGCTCAGTTAATGCCTCCGGCATATGGGAGCCTGTAGATTCTGTAGTGCCATTAGATAAGATCGCAGATTTTGTCTCAGGAGTTGATAGCATTTCCAAAAATGAGCAGGTACGTATCGTAGCCTTTGGCCATGCTGGTGATGGCAATGTTCATCTGTGCATTATTAAAGATGCCATAAGTGATGAGATTTGGCCTGCACTTTTGGATAGAACCTTAGATAGCATTTATACTTTAGTTTATGAGTTAGGTGGCCGTCTATCAGGTGAGCATGGTGTAGGAAAGGGGAAGCGCAAGTATTATCTTGAGCAGGTAAATCCGCTTGAGCGCAAGCTACAAATTGCCGTCAAGCAGGCCTTTGATACCTATAATCTCTTTAATCCTCATGATGGTTATGCCCTATAGAATAAGGATAATTTAGAAAATGATCACTACTAGTCGTAGAACCGGAACCTTTACCGATTCAGTCATCCGTCGCATGACGCGTATCTGCAATAAATTTGGGGCGGTAAATTTATCTCAGGGCTTTCCTGATTTTGATCCTCCTGAAATTATTACCAAGCGCTTAGCAGAGGTTGCACTAACTGGACCTCATCAGTATGCAACTACCTGGGGTGCACAAAATACTCGTGAGGCTTTGGCTACCAAGATTAAACGTGATAGCGGTTTGGAGGTCGATCCTAATTCTGAGCTTGTTATTACCTGTGGTGGTACTGAGGCTATGATGTGTGCCGTGATGTCCACCATTAATCCTGGTGAGAAGATCGCCGTATTCTCTCCTTTTTATGAAAATTATGGTGCTGATGCCATTTTGTGTGATGCCAAGCCTATCTATGTTCCTTTGCATGCCCCTGATTTTACCTTTGACTCAAAGGAATTAGAGCAGGCCTTTATCGATGGTGCTAGGGCATTGATCCTCTGCAATCCCTCAAACCCCTCAGGCAGAGTTTTTTCAAGAGAGGAGCTTTTGGAGATTGCGCGTATCGTAGAAAAATATGATGCCTTTGTAATTACCGATGAGGTTTATGAACACATCGTTTATGAGCCTTATCAGCATACCTATTTTGCATCCTTGCCTGGTATGCGTGAGCGCACTGTAATGTGCAACTCCTTGTCTAAAACCTATTCCATAACCGGTTGGCGTATTGGTTATATCTTTGCTCCTGCCCATGTAATTGAGGCTGCCCGTAAGGTACATGACTTCTTAACCATAGGTGCTGCAGCTCCTTTGCAGGAAGCGGTAGTTGCAGGTTTGACTCTTCCACCCTCTTATTATGCTGAGCTTAAAAAGAGCTATACCCATCATCGTGAGATCTTTTTAAAGGGCCTTGATGATGCAGGCTTGTCCTATTTCAAGCCTCAGGGGACTTATTTTGTTATGGTGGATATATCTGAGTTTAACTATGACTCAGATATGGATTTCTGTATGGATTTGGCGCAAAAGGTCAAGGTAGGAGCGGTTCCAGGATCATCCTTCTTTAAGGATAACGAACAGCGCTATATTCGTTTCCACTTTGCCAAGCGTGATGAAACACTCTATCAGGCAATTGAGAATCTAAGCCATTTACGTGAGCTAATTAAGCCTAAGGCTTAATTTTATAAAGCAAGGACCGCCTCCTTTGGCGGTCTAATTGTGATCGAGCTCCTTAGTGATTATCTTTTTATCGCTACTTATTAGCTGATAATGCTTTTCATGCACGATCTCGCCAGTATCCTTGCCAAGCACATATCCTGAACGACCATTATTCTTAGCCTTATAGAGGAAGCTATCGGCCTTTGACATCATGGTTTGCGGATCATTCCATTCCTTAAAATGACAGATCCCTGCAGATAGACTGATTTTGATATCAGGCAGGATAGGGTGCGCATTTAAATTTTTATAGAGCCTATCTAAATCCTGCATAATAAAGCTTGAGAGTTGGCTCTTGGTGATAACAGCAAATTCATCACCGCCAATACGGCCGACAAGTCCATGCTTTTCAAAGGTAGATGAGAGTACATAGGCTACATGACGTAAGACTCTGTCGCCACTTACATGACCATAGGAGTCATTGAATAATGTGGTGACGTAAGAAACGGTCACGACATTATTTCGAGCGATGATTA
>CAVHVI010000140.1:0-5787 GCA_963639245.1 Bacteroidaceae bacterium | reverse complement strand
GATCACATGACTTTTTTTAAATAAGTAGTAAAGTTCAAGATCACTTGGGTGCTTTGGTCCTGCCTTTATATTTAGTTCCCAAAATAGCAAATTTTATTAATGCAATTGAGCAATTACATAAGCATCCTGTTTATGTTTTCGTAAGATTTTAATGATATCAAGATGAGAGACAACCATATGACGATCACCACAGCTAAGCACAAAGGTGGAGTCTTGCTATTGCTCTTTGTTGCCTTGTTATTTCTTTTTGGCTGTGACAGCCAGGTGGCGCAAAAAGCAGAATCATTTGATAAAAAGATAGTTGTGGGAATTGATGCATATCCCCCATTTAGTTACATCGATGAAAATGGTGATTCCATAGGCATTGATGCTGATTTAGCGCGCGAGGCCTTTGGTCGCATGGGCTATAAGGCTGAGATCGTGCGCATTAACTGGGAGCAGAAGGATGCTCTTTTAGATAGCGGCAAGATCGATTGTATCTGGAGTTGCTTTTCCATGAATGGGCGAGAGGATAAGTACCAATGGGCAGGTCCTTATATTCTTTCCCGTCAGGTGGTAGCGGTAAATCCTGATAGTGATATCTACAGCCTAAAGGATATGGAAGGTAAATCTATCGCAGTGCAATCCACCACGAAGCCTGAGGGCTTTTTCATGAACCCAAAGGGGGATACGCCCCATGTGCAACAAGTATATAGTTTTTTTGATAGAGATCTAATTTATATTCATCTGGCAAAAGGTTATGTAGATGCCATTGGTGCTCATGAGACTGTGATCGAGCAGTACATGAAGGATTATCACACAACTTTCCGTATTATAGATGATCCCCTTATGGTGGCACGTGTGGGAGTTGCCTTTTCATTGCAGTATAAGCGAGAAGTTGTTGAAGAGCTACAAAAGACCATCGACACTATGAGAAAGGATGGTTCAACTGCGGCTATCTTGAAACATTACGTAAGTGAGCCGCAGAAATATCTGGAGGGATCAGGCTTTGATCAATAAAATTCTCAAGACGATCAGCCAAGAGAAAACATTAGTTAGTCTGATGCTGATCCTTTTTCTCGTCCTTACAAGTGCGGTTTATTTCTTTTCTGGCCGATCCGACTTAACAAGACTGCATGCAGAAATGAGGGATACTACGGACTTTGTGGCCTCAGAATACATGATCGCGCAAAAATTCAATAAAATTATTGTTATGCAAGATCTCGACCGTCTCATGGATAAGGTTAGGCATATGCAGGGCGATGCTCGGCGAGGTGTTACAGTTGATAATGACTATCTTAAAACAATAACTAAAAGGCTACGTCTTAGTGGCTCATTGCTACTAAATGCTAATGGAGAAGTATTACAGAGATTTACTCATGGTGAGCAGGAGCAAGTGCAACTTATAAAGCATCTGCAAAATAAAGTCATCTTGGAGGTTGGAAAATATCCGCTAAAAATCTATGCCGATAGGCTTTTGTTAGAAGATGGATCTATTCTCGATTTTGCAGCTGGTGGTTTTCCTGATAGCGACAACATCATCGTAAACTATTACCACACCTCATCTTCATATGCAGATGGCTTCAGCCTAGATCTGCAACGACTAGTGGCGGGTTTTCATACCCATTTAGGCTCTCATGTACTGGTCACAAAAGAAAATAAGATCATTGCTGTAAATGATAAGAATTTCACCGATGCAGAGACAAAATACGGTGAAATTATTACAGCTATTAAGAAGGCATGCACCAATAATGGCCATGGAGATGTTCCCTTTAAATTCAGTGCTGGTGGTGAGAATTACTACGGCTACATGGTCACTGGTCGAAGTTTCTATGTGTATCAGTTTGTCTCTGAAGAGCAGGTATTTAGCTCTCGTACCTCATGCACTATTTATGCATCCTTGTGTGGCCTAATACTCATGATCCTCGTATTGTGGTCCCGACAGTTAGCCAATATGAGACATAGCCGTATAGAACAGGCCAAGGAAGCGGAGTATAGGGCCAATTTATTTGCCAAGGCCAAAGAAGCGGAAATGGCCAATTTGGCGAAGACTGAATTTCTGCGTCGCATGAGCCACGATATCCGTACCCCTATCAATGGCATACGTGGCATTGTGGAAATTGCTAATCATTACAAAAATGATCTGGATAAGCAGAGCGAGTGTAGAAATAAGGTGTGGGAAGCTTCAGGTTACCTTCTAGAATTAGTTAATGAAGTTCTTGAAATTAGCAAGCTTGAGTCTGGAAAAATTGTACTAGAAAATAAACCTTTCAACCTGCGGCTCATGTTACAAGAGATTAAGAATGTCATGGAGAGGCAGGCCTATGACAAGGATATTTCTATTGTTTTTACAAATAATTGTAAGAACGACTGCTTTGTCGGTAGCCCGCTCTACGTAAAGCGTACCTTGATGAATATTATCGGTAACGCCATCTTATACAATAAGAAAGGCGGCTCGGTAGTGGTTGCAGCTTGTGAGGAGGAAATTTCTAAGACGCAAAGTAGTATCAGTTTGACTTGTAGGGATACTGGTATTGGCATGAGCGAAGAATTCCAAAAACGTATGTTTGAACCCTTCTCTCAGGAAGTTTCTAACGCTCGTACCTCTTACAGTGGTACAGGCTTGGGACTTGCCATCGCTAAGCGTGTGGTTGAGCAGATGAAGGGTTCTATTTGCTGTCACAGTACTTATGGAGAGGGTACTACCTTCACTGTTACTTTGCCACTTACCATCGATCATGCAGGCTTTCATGCAGATAGCATTGCACGCGAAGCTAATATTCAAGGCTATCGCATTCTCCTCGTTGAGGATAACGAGCTTAATATGGAAATTGCTGAGTTCACCGTCACTCAAGCAGGTGCAGAGGTTGTGAAGGCCGTAAATGGAAAGGATGCGGTAGAGATTTTTGCAAAATCCAAGGAAGGGGAATTTGATGCTATTTTGATGGATGTGATGATGCCCATCATGGATGGTATTCAAGCAAGTCGTGCTATTCGTAGTATGGACAGAGGCGATGCTAAGACTATACCTATCATAGCCATGACTGCCAATGCTTTTGCCGAAGATAGACAAAGGATCATGGAGGCTGGCATGAATGAGCATATTACTAAGCCTCTTGATTCAAAGCTCGTTATTACTACAGTGGCTAATTTTGTAAATAAACAGCGATAGGCTACGAGTACAGAGAGCTTTATCTTTAGCCAATAATGGAGTCATGAGGCTTAAAGTGAAAATAAAAGAAAAAAAATTATGATTTCTCTTGTTATAGGAAAAGATTTAAGTTAGCATATGCTAACAGTGAGTTGACTGATACGGATGTTTCTCCTGACTTTTTCCGGACAGCAAGCAAACTTCTCACTTTTTGCATGTGTTTTTTGTGTGGTTTAGCCACAGCAGGCGGTGTTCCTTAGGATGCCGCCTTTTTTCTATCAATAGAAATAAAAAACCCCGTCAAAAGACGGGGCTCTTTAAATTCTAGCTTTTAATTAGGCCATAGCCTTGATTAAAGCAGAAAGCTTGCTCTTTGCACGAGCAGCCTTATTCTTGTGAATAAGACCATTGCCGGCAGAACGGTCGAGAATAGACTCAGCCTTAACGAAAGCAGCCTTAGCAGCTTCCTTATCACCGGTTGCAACG
Source organism: Bacteroidaceae bacterium (assembly GCA_963639245.1). GTDB lineage: Bacteria > Pseudomonadota > Gammaproteobacteria > Enterobacterales > Succinivibrionaceae > Succinivibrio. The sequence goes on along the minus strand of CAVHVI010000140.1, from coordinate 2,171 downwards.
ATCTTAGCAACATTCTTAACTAAAGTGCGCATCTTGGAACGTGCAGCGACATTGTGCTGACGAGCCTTCTCGGCGATAACTACGCGCTTCTTTGCAGACTTAATATTAGGCACAGATAGCTCCTGATAAATTACTCAAATTGCCACATTCCATTTTTATGGTGGCACTGAACGCAGTATTTTACCTAAAAACAGTCTTTATTTAAAGTAAAAAATCGCTCTTTGTTTGAGTAAACTCGACTTTCCCACTTTATCGTTAAGTCGATTTAACCATAAATCAGTGGTTTAACGTCGCAGGTGCTCTCTAAAATTATGAATTTTGTATTTAGCTTGATGTGATTCTGATTGCAATGTTACCTTGCAACATAATGACTAACGACAAGCTATTTCATCTGCTCCATACCTTGGTGTGATGATGATTATGCCTCCATTGGAGTATTGAAAGTTGCTAAGAAGTCTTAGCAGATCAAGTGCGGTAGAGCATTAAGCTCCAGCTCTTCATGTTGTTAATCACTACACCTTGATGCCCTACAGACTTTTTGTACGTTGATGCCCAAGTGATTGTTAACTTACGCAAAAGTTAGAGACTCATTCATTGCAACCGCACAGTCATACAATCGCGCTGATCTTTATTTTTGTTTATAATTTCTCGAAATTTAAAATATAGGGTTCTAGGAATGTCATCTAGAGAGCAATTTTCATCACGTTCTGGATTTTTATTGGTGACAGCTGGATGTGTTATCAGTCTAGCTAACATTTGGCGTTTACCATATACCATTGCCAATGATGGTGGCATTTTATTCTTGCTACTGTATATATTCTGTTTATTTGTCATTGGTCTTCCTTGCTTTACCATGGAATTAGCAGTGGGGCGTGGTTCGCGCTTGTCGCTTGGTACTGCTTTAGAGGCTCTAGAGGTCAAAGGATCAAAAACTCACCGCAACAAGTATTGGTTTATTCCATGCAATTACATCGTGCTGTCAATTTATTCGGTAGTAACTGGTGTGATGTTCTATTATGGGTTAAAGCTTTTTGTTGACGGCTTTGGACAGGATCTTACTGAGGAAATGACTCAGGAAGTGATCTCGGATGTAATGGATTCATTTCCGCTCATGATGATGAGTACCATGATGGTGATCCTGATGGGCTTTGGCGTTTGTGCCATGGGTCTTAGAAATGGAGTTGAACGTACCCTCAAGCCAATGATGATCGCATTATTTATAATGCTGATCTATTTAACCTTTGTCGCATCAACCTTAGATGGTTTTGATGCTGGAATTAACGCTTTTTTAGCTCCCAATTTTGAGGCTTTCACCAGTAAGCCTTTTTCCCATATTTTAATTGATGCCTTAACGGAAGCCTTTTTTACCTTAGGTATTGGTATTGGCATTATTCAGCTTATGGGCTCATACATGAAATCTAGCCACACCTTGCTAAGCTACAGCCTTCCTATCATGGTGCTAAATGTATTAGCAGCAGTGTTTGCAGGCTGCATTATCTATCCTTTGTGCTATACCTACGGTGTGGATCCGTCACTAGGCCCCAAGCTTCTTTTTGTGCAGTTAGTATCCATCTTTAGCCAATCTCATATTGAGGCTGCAAATATCTGGGGTGGCGTATTCTTCATGGTGTTAGCCTTTATTTCGTTTTCAACTCTGGTGGCTTACTTTGAAAACGTAACTGCTATTTGTATGGAATGCTTTAAGCTGTCCCGCCGTCGTTCTATTATGCTTAATGCATTTATAGCTTTGGTTGCATCCTTGCCCTGTGTGCTTGGGTTTAATGCTATTCCTGATTGGTACCCTGTTGGTAGTAGTACCTCCTTTTTGGAAATTGAGGATTGCCTAGTATCTGATAACCTAGTTGCTGGCGGCTTCTATTATGTGTACTTTATCCTTTCCATCAAGAATGGCTGGGGCTATGACAATTACCTCAAGGAGACCAATAAGGGAGAAGGTTTAAAAATGCCGTATTGTGCCAAATACGTTTTTAAATTCATAATCCCCATCTTTTTGACTGTACATCTGGTCTGGCGTACTCTAGGCTTGTAGCCATTTTTTATTGTGATGTTTAGGTGAGAGCTACATCATTTGGTTGAGGTAGTGTAAAAGATAAGCCTTATTTAAGAGGAGAGTTTGGCCATTAGCTCTGATATATCAAGGCTCTTAACAA
>CAVHVI010000139.1:0-5830 GCA_963639245.1 Bacteroidaceae bacterium | reverse complement strand
TATATAACCTCTGAAAAATAAACAAATTTTTACAAAATAATATACGCTCGATTTTAACTAAAAGAAACAGGATTAAATTTTGACATAGCTTACGTTACACATAAAAAAAGCGCCACATCACTGTAGCGCTTCCCTGATCTGAGGCTTAGATCAAATTATTTGTTAACAGCCTTCTTAAGCTCAGCACCAGCGCTGAAGGAAGGAGTCTTAGTTGCAGGGATCTGGATCACTTTACCAGTCTGAGGATTACGGCCTTCACGTGAAGCACGCTCAGTTACCTTGAAGGTACCAAAACCAACCAACTGAACACGGTCACCTTTAGCCAATGCATCGCTGATAGCATCGGTGATGGCCTGTAAAACAACACGAGAGGTAGCCAGGGGAAGATCAGAACGCTTTGCGATCTCACTTACGAGTTCAGACTTATTCATCTTTTTTCCTTTGCATCTGGACGCAGTCTTATTACTACGCCTAATTTTCATTGTGGACAGGGACCATACCCTATCTGTCAAAAATACCTTATTCACGCCGAGTTAGCGTTCGACGCGACGCGCAATAGTATAGCCATAAATTTTTAAAGATCTACAATCAATTTGCGATTTATTAGCCTTTTTTTAAAGTCAAACCCTTTTTGTACTTATTTTTAGGATTTAATTTGCCCCTCAAAGGTGCATTCCTATGCGATTTTTTCATTTTTGCACCACTTAAAGCGCGAATACAAGCGCTTTTTACTCTCATCATTGGTACAATATGCACCGTCAAAAAGGGACCTATGTCCCATGTTTAATTTTCGGAGAAATTGGAAGTCATGGAAGAACTACTTCGTCCTGTCAGACGTGCATTAATAAGCGTTTCTGACAAAACCGGTATCGTTGAATTTGCCTCTGAACTTGTAAAGCGCAATGTAGAAATCTTATCCACCGGCGGTACTTGCAAACTGCTTGAACAAAACGGGATCAAGGTTACCGAAGTTTCTGATTACACTGGCTTCCCCGAGATGATGGATGGCCGTGTTAAGACCCTGCATCCTAAGGTTCACGGTGGCATCTTAGGTCGTCGTGGCATCGATGAGCAGATCATGAATGAGCACGGCATTCTCCCTATCGATTTGGTGGTAGTTAACCTCTATCCTTTTGTAAAAACTGTTGCCGATCCTAACTGCCCACTTGAAAAGGCTATTGAGAACATCGATATCGGTGGTCCTACAATGGTTCGCGCAGCTGCTAAAAACAACCGCGATGTAGCTATCGTGGTACGTGCAAGCGATTATCAGCGTATTCTTGCTGAAATGGACGCTCACGACAATGCCCTCACCTGGCCTACCCGTTTTGATTTGGCCATTGCCGCCTATGAGCACACTGCAGCTTATGACAGTGCTATTGCTAACTATTTTGGTACTAAGGTTCCTGATTACGGTATCTCTGATGGCTCTCAGAGCGTCCTCCCTCGTACCATGAATCTTAATTTCGTGAAGCTTCAGAATATGCGCTATGGTGAAAATCCTCACCAGAAGGCATCCTTCTATGCTGACATCGATGCTCACGACAGCGGCATCACTACCGCAAAGCAGCTACAGGGCAAGGAGCTTTCCTACAACAATATTGCCGACACCGATGCGGCTATTGAGTGCGTACGTCAGTTTGACGAGCCAGCCTGCGTAATCGTTAAGCATGCAAATCCTTGCGGTGTTGCTTTGGCAGATAACCTAACTGATGCTTATGATGCAGCCTTTAAGTGCGACAGCGAATCAGCCTTTGGTGGCATTATCGCCTTTAATAAGGCCTTAGATGGCAAGACTGCAGAGGCTATCGTTAGCCGTCAGTTCTGTGAGGTGATCGTTGCCCCTGAAATTACTGAAGAGGCCAAGGTTGCAGTTGCTAAGAAGAAGAACATTCGTCTCCTAGAGACTGGTGCCTTAGGTCCTGCACAGCCTCGCATTGACTGCAAGAAGGTCAACGGTGGCTTACTCGTACAAGAGGCTGATCTCAAGGTTGTTAACAAGGAAGATCTCAAGGTTGTAACTAAGCGTGCTCCTACTGCTGAAGAGATGGACGAACTGCTATTTGCCTGGAAGGTCTGCAAGTTCACTAAGTCAAACGCTATCGTTTATACCAAGAATAAGCAGACCTTAGGTGTTGGCTGTGGTCAAACCTCTCGCGTATTCTCAGCTCGCATCGCCTGCCTCCGTGCCGAAGATGCAGGTCTTTCACTTGAGGGCGCCTCATTGGCCTCTGATGCATTCTTCCCGTTCCGCGATGGTGTCGATGCCGCCGCAGCTCAGGGAATTAAGAGCATCATTCAGCCTGGTGGTTCAATTCGCGATCAGGAAGTTATCGATGCTGCTGATGAGCATGGCATTGCTATGGTCTTCACTGGTATGCGTCACTTCCGTCACTAATTTTTAGGAGAGTCTTAACTATGAAGATCCTCGTAGTAGGTAATGGTGGCCGTGAGCATGCTTTGGCATGGAAGGCTGCCCAATCACCGCTTGCAGATAAGGTTTTTGTCGCACCTGGTAATCCTGGTACCGATCGTGAGCCTAAGATTGAAAACATCGCTATCGGTGTAGGTGATCTTGAAGCTCTACGCGATTTTGCCTTGCGTGAAAAAATAGATCTCACCATCGTAGGCCCTGAGGCTCCACTAGTTGCAGGTATCACCGATCTCTTTGAAGCAGCTGGTCTTAAGGTATTTGGTCCCTCCAAAGCAGGAGCTCAGCTTGAAGGTTCTAAATCCTTCACCAAGGATTTCTTAAAGCGTCATAACATCCCTACTGCCGCTTATGAAGTTTTCACTGACACCCAAAGTGCCTGTGAATATATTCAAAAGCACGGTGCTCCTATTGTAATTAAGGCCGACGGCTTAGCTGCTGGCAAGGGTGTAGTCGTAGCAATGAATGAGCAGGATGCACTAGCAGCTGTTCACAATATGCTCGATGATCATGAATTTGGCGATGCCTCTGCCCGTGTGGTTATTGAAGACTTCATGGATGGCGAGGAAGCATCCTTCATCGTTATGGCAGATACTGTCAATGCAGTTCCTATGGCTACCTCACAGGATCACAAGCGTGTTGGTGATGGCGATACAGGCCCTAACACTGGTGGCATGGGTGCTTATTCCCCTGCTCCAGTAGTCACCGCTGATGTATATAAGAAGGTTATGGATGAGATCATCAATCCTACCCTCAAGGGTATGGCTGATGATGGTATTCCTTACCGTGGATTCCTATATGCAGGCTTGATGATCGACAAAGCAGGACAGCCTCGTGTAGTTGAATTCAACTGCCGCTTTGGCGATCCTGAGACTCAGCCAATCATGATGCGTATGAAGTCCGATCTAGTTGAGCTTTGCCTCAAGGCCTGTGAAAACGGTGGCCTTAAGGGCATTGAGGCTCAATATGACGAGCGTCCTGCCGTAGGTGTAGTGCTTGCAGCTCACAACTATCCTGCCTCCCCGCGCAAGGGTGATGTGATCGAAGGTCTTGATAAGCCTCATGCTGATGATGTGAAGATCTTTGAGGCTGGCACTAAGTTTGAAGGCCAGAAGATCGTAACCTCTGGCGGTCGCGTTCTATGCGCCACCGCCTTAGGTAATGATGTTGAGGATGCTCGCAACAAGGCCTATGAGCTTGCAAAAACTGTCCACTTTGATGGCATGTTCTATCGCAACGATATCGCCTGGCGTGCTATTGCCCGCAAGGAAAAGTAACGCATGCTTGAATTATTAGCTGCGTTTTAAAAAGGAGAATTTCAACAAATCTCCTCTTTGATAATGACGCCTACTCACAGGCGTCATTTTGTTTGTACCTTTTTTTTGATCTTGAGTGCAAGCAATGCCTTGAGCATCAAAAAAATGCAATTTGAGAAGTTTCAACAATAATGCTAGATGAAATTATCAAACAGAGTCTGCTATTTATAGGTACCTTTGCCGCCAATCTCTTTGCCTCAGTCTCTGGAGGCGGTGCAGGCTTTGTTCAATTCCCACTGTTAATCTTTTTAGGACTTCCCTTTGCTACTGCCTTAGGCTCGCATAAGGTTGCCGTGGTATTCCTAGGTATCGGAGCTCTAGCTAAAAAGCGTCGCATGCGCGATGATAGCTTTAGCCTTGATAAGCAGGTTGGAATAATCATGACGCTACTGTGTATTCCCGCAGTAGTATCAGGCTCGCTAATCATAGTAAAGGTGCCCACCCATCAGGCAGAAATCATCCTAGGCTTTATCACCATTGCTGCCGGAATTTACTCATTCTTCAAAAAAAGCTTTGGATCACAAAGACTTGAGAACCGCTCCCTGACAAGAACTATCATCGGTGCCATCTGTCTTATAATCATAGGCATGTTTTCAGGATCGCTCTCCTCTGGTGCAGGTCTATTTGCCACGCTAACCTTGGTAGGAGTTTTTGGCTTAGATCTTAAGAATGCTATCTTTCACACTATGATCTTCGTGGCAACCATATGGAATGGCGTGGGAGCAGTAACTATTGGCATGGTGGCCTCTATTCATTGGCACTGGATCCCCACCATGATCGTTGCCACCATCCTAGGCTCCTACTTTGGAACCTCGCTTATGATTAAATTGCCAGTTAAGACCGTGAAAATGGTATTTTCCCTAGTTTCTGTATTTAGCGGTGTCATGCTTGTCTATGCAGCCTACAGGTGACATTGGATGAAGGCATTAGTCCTAAACAGAATTATCACGCTGTAACAATGACAAAGATCCCTCTTTAAATTCAAAGGAGGGATTTATTAACCTTCTTCCTCATCATCCTTATTTAGGTCATCAGGATCGATACCTTCATAATATTCTGGCAAAAATTTATCGAATAATCTTTCTAAATCATAACTTGAGGTGTCTAAAAGATCTGCAATGAATTCATCGGTAAGCGGTGGAGAATTACGATTTTGTACAGGACATTGCTTTTTTACAGTATTGACTATACCCGAGAGCATCTCTAACTCATTTTCTAAATAGATATCAATGGTATCCTTCAAGCTCTCATCCTCTTCAGAATCAGTAAAGCCATAGGCATATCCCACAGTAGGATACAAATAAATCATCCCCCAATCGCCCTTTACTAAGGTCTTTCCACTAACTGTTACAAGGGCTAAAAAGAGACATATCACCGCAAGTACAGGCATCACGCTCATGTCATCTTCATGAGCTTCATAGAACTTAGCGAGCGGATGTGCTGCATCTTTTAGATCTTTTGCAATTCTCCTAGCGATTTTTCGGTTTGCTCTAAGGTAACCTATTACCAGCTTACAAGGCTTAATAAAGTTTTCCTTAAAAAACATCTCCCCATTCTCTACCTCGCCTTTTCTAACGGCCTCGGATAAAAAATAGGAATACCTATACGCTAATGCAATTAGCAACAAGATCTGCTGACGACTATCCATCTTCATGGAAATACTGACGAGCTTATTAACCTCGTTCTCTGCTACCTTTTTCTCCATAGCAAGACATTCCTATTCTTAGTACGATTCTTTGGATATCGGGATTACTAATTAGCCGGCTCTTCCCTAAACTCTAAGGTTATTGTACAAGGAGGGATCTCGAGGTGAAATTCTTCTCTTCCCTTTACTCCCATTTCGATAACCTTCTTAACAAACTCAGGATCCAAAGGTTCACCAACACGCTGTTGTTTAGGGCACTTAAGTGAAATATGTCTGATAACACTCATCACCGCATCAATATCCTTTTGCAACTTAGGCTCAAAATGTTTCCAGCTTTCACCCTCTGCATCAAGTCCGATTATGTGTTTCCTAAGATCAAGAGAGAACTTTTTGTAAATATTAAACATAGCATCTTTATCATGAGGTATGGCGGTACCT
>CAVHVI010000138.1:0-5944 GCA_963639245.1 Bacteroidaceae bacterium | reverse complement strand
CAGCGTCATCCATGATCTCTGTTCCTTTAACTACAGTTCATCAAAGAAAATTTCTCTTAGGACAGAGGGCTGCCGATCAGCTATTAAAGGAGCTTAGTGAGCCAGAGACACTGCCGGTGAGAATTGAGCTACTGCCAAGACTAGTGGCGAGAGAATCGTGTGGTGAGAAGCTGGTAAAGAGAAGGAAAAGTAAACAAAGCAAAGGCTAAACATCTTAGCATTTCATTTTCGTATTTGTTAAATAAATGCGTTAGCTGTAAGATCGTCTTATCTAAGCTAGCGCTTTTTTAATCCGTTGGCCGTATTTTTAGGATTACATCATTTTCTCAGGACTAATTCCGTGCCAGACTTTACACAAAAACCGATCTCATCTGCAGTTATCTTATCTAAGGTCTATCACCGTCCTGTGTCTGGTGCAATACGTGAAATCGCCAAGCTTTTACAAGATCTCGGTGTTAAGGCATATCTTGAGCAAAATACTGCTGTAGGCTTCAATATTCCAGAGATCCCGTCTCTGTCACGCAAGCAGATGAGTGATAAGGATCTATTAATCGTAGTTGGAGGCGATGGATCGGTATTAGGAGCTGCTAGAACCTTGGTTGATCTTAAAGTTCCTATGCTTGGTGTCAATCGTGGTCATTTAGGGCTTTTAACTGATGTAAGTCCTGAGGATTTAAAGCAATCTCTTAAAAACATTGTTGCTGGTCGTTACAGTATTGAGCAGAGAAACATGCTCGATTTGAGGATCTTTCGGGAGGATGAGGATGGGGCTGGAGAATTAGTAGCTCAATCTCTTGCAACTAATGAAGCCGTTATCCACTCAGGCATGATGGCGCATATGATGACCTTTAGGGTGACGATTGATGATAAATACATGTATACCCTGCGTGGTGATGGCATGATCATCAATACTCCCACCGGATCGACTGCTTATTCTCTATCAGCAGGTGGCTCTATTATTGAGCCTCATTTGGATGTACTATCCTTAGTGCCAATGTTCCCACAGTCCTTAAACTGCTCACCTATTATCATTCCTGGTAAGAGCTTAATTCGTATCGATTTTGAAGCCCCAATGTCAGATGTGCCTGAGCTCGTTGCCATCAATGCTGATGGTCAGGTAACTATGCGCACTGATACTAAGTGCACAGTATATATAAGACAGCATTCGATCCCGCTTACGCTTATCCATCCTGAAGGTTATGACTATTACAGTCTACTTCGTCAAAAGCTAGGTTGGGGACAGTCGCTTGTCTAGTGATAGAGTATTGGCTATTTTGGATAAAGTCCTGTTGTTGAAGCAAGCTGATTTTCCCCAGCAGGTGATTTTTTCAAATGGCAGGCAGGCGGTGGCAGAGTTTAGGTTTTGTTCGCCTTTGCATCACATTCCGAACAACTAGCATCTAGTCCTAATAACATCGATTCTTTACCAATCTTGATGCTAGAGGCTTACCTTATTCTGGCAAAATGCTAAAATCCTAACAGGCAATTTCAGAAGTTTAAGCCTGCAGTGCTTATATCAAAAGTCCTAATTTGAAGGAGTGTTTAACCTTACTATAGAGGCCTTTTACTATAAGTTATCTCTAACGCTAAGCCAATGAATGCCATTCTTTAAAATCAAGCAAGCATCAATATTTTATAAGGAGCACTCAATGCTCGAGCAACTTACAGTTAGAAACTTCGTTTTAAGTGATGAGAACAATCTGGAGTTTCAACAAGGATTAAGTGCGATCACTGGTGAAACTGGTGCGGGTAAATCCTTAACTGTAGATGCTATATCGCAGATCCTAGGAGCAAGAACCGACAGCTCCTGTGTAAAGAAGGGCTGTGATCGTGCTGAAATTGAGGCGGTGTTCTCGCTTGAACATAATAAGAATGCAATCTCTTTTTTAATTGAGCGCGAGCTTATAAGTATTGATGAATTAAATTCCTCCTTAGCTCAACCTTTAGACACTAAGGAAAAAGCTAGAGAAAAACTTAATGACACAGATAAAGCCACTAAAGCTTCATCAAAAAAATCCTCTCCTACTAAGCAAGCTCTCGCATTAGATGGCAATCGGTCACATACAGCCCAAAGCGTTAATGCTGACACTGACTCTTCTCCAGATAACAAAGATTTAAATACGCAAGTTAAGCATGATGTCAACATTGTTCAGAGCAAAGAAGCCCCTGCGGTAGCTGAAGTTAAAGATCATCAAACATCTCTCGAAAGCGAGCCTGTCGGGGATGAAGAAAACCGCATCAGCGATCTGATAAATCTTGAGGAGATAGAGAATAGCGATCTTGAGCTAGTGATACGCCGCGTGATCACTAAGGAAGGCAAATCGCGCGCGTGGGTAAATTCTCATGCGGTGACTCTATCAACTCTAAAAGAATTAGGTGCTTATTTAGTATCTATTCATGGCCAGCATGCCTCAGTTAAGCTTTTAGATAATAATAGACAGCTCCATCTTTTAGATGGCTTTGGTGAGCTCCAAGCTAAGGTAGATGAGCTTGCTAAGATCTACGCCTCCTACAATGCCAAAAGATCGCTTTTGCAATCTTTTGCCGATGAGCAAAAGGAAGGGGCTGCGGTATATAGAAATCTTAAGGCAGACTTTGAGCTGTTATCAAAGCTAGATCTTGAAGAGGGAGATTATGAGCAGATCTCGCAAAGCTTTGATGAGCTACAGCACAGACAAAGCCTTGCTAGCGCCATTGCACAGGTATCAGCAACCCTAAGTGATGATGAGGAGCGTGGTGGCGTATTAGCTTTACTAAGATCAAGCTTTAATAGCTTAATTGATGTCAGGGAATACGCAGAAGAGGATCTTGCTCCCTTAATTGATAGCTTTGAGGATGCCTTATCTAAGCTTGATGAGGTGTCTGATGAGCTAGGCGATCTCATGCCTAATGATAGTGAGCAGGAGCAGGAGGCGCTTGAATATAGGCTCTCAAAGTGTCATGAGCTAGCACGACGCTTTAGAGTACAGCCCCAGGATCTATATAAGGTTAAGGATGGGCTTGAGACTAAGCTTGAGCATTTCCTCTCTTTAAAAGATAAGATCACCTCGATGACTGCTGAGGTTAGGGTATTACGCAATAGCTATGAGGAAAAGGCTCAAGAGCTATCAGCGCTTAGACAAAAGGTTGCAGATAGTATGTCCCAAGCTGTAACTGCGGAAATTAAGACTCTTGCCATGCCTGATGGTATTTTTAAGGTGCAGTGTGTACGCAATGAGGAATGTCGTCCCCGTGCTCTAGGGCGCGATGAGATTGAGTTTCTGTTTACTGCCAATCGCGGTCAGGATCTCTTGTCGCTCTCAGAGGCAGCCTCTGGTGGTGAGCTTTCACGTTTGGCGCTTGCTGTTGAGGTTTTAACCTCCAAGATAAATGAGGTGCCAACTATTATCTTTGATGAGGTGGATACCGGCATTTCAGGTCGTACGGCCTCAGCTGTGGGAGCACTATTGCGTAAGCTTGCACATTCATCGCAGGTATTTACGGTTACCCATCTGCCGCAGGTGGCAGCCTGTGCACATCATCAGTTCTTGGTGGTCAAGGAAGATCTTGGAGATAGTGCCGTATCTAAGGCATGCGAGCTTGATGAAAAGGGACGCATTGATGAGCTTGCACGTATGATGGGCGGTAATACCGTAACTGTAGCTACCTTAGATGGTGCTAAGGCTTTGCTTGAGGCAAGCTCGTTGCAATAAATGAGATCCTATGGCGGTTAAGGTTTAAGGAAGGCATCTAAGTCAGGTTGCAAAAAATGCATTCGCAACCTAAAGTCTAATGCCAAGACAATGACAGGGGCTAGGCTATTTGTTGCTGGACTTTGTGATTAAGATGGGCTGCATTCCATCCACAATAACCTTCTTGCAATTTTGTCTATGAGGGCTCTTTGGACATGTGCTCAATTTTGACTCCATTTTGGCCATTTGCAGGGCTATTGCAATCTTGATCTTGAGGTAATGGATAGGTGGCCGAGTTAAGTCTCAGATGGGCTCAAGCGGAAGATGCACAGGCGATCGCCTCTTTAGAGGTCAAGTCTCTTGCTTTTGAAATTCGTAGTGATCGCGATGAGCTTTTAAATGAGCAGGATCTCACCTCTCTTTGGCATCGACGTTTATCCTTAAGACGTAACCGCGTGATCCTAGCTTTTGCTAAGGATGGCAATGCTCAAGATCATGAAGAGTGTGAGCTTAAGGAAGACTTCTCCAAGGATAAACTGTCCAATGATAAAGTCCCTGCATACTCTCAGCGTACCCAAGCATCCTGCATATTCGATCTTTTTGTTAGGGAAAAGCCTTCAAGCTCTTTATTATTTAGCACTGACATAACTGATTTAAATTCCGCTGACACAATAGCCTTAGGATCTGCTAGCTTAATGTCTAAGCCTAGTGATGATGAGCATTTTGATAATAAAGCCTATCATGATGGGCGTGATGCTGAGCTATTGCCTAAGTTTAGGTGCTCGCAATCTCACTTGGCATCGCCACAATCAAGTCATCAATCAGCGCCAGCGGTTGCTCAAAAGCACACTGTCTTCAGTCACACTAAGTCCATGCTTGCATCAGCTAAAGCAGGATCTTCCGCTACCACCAGTAGCCTTCCATTTGAAAAATACTCAGCCTTGAAAGCAGAAGATCCCAAGCAAGTGGGAGCGCTAGTAGGCTTTATCGCGCTTACTGAGCCCTTAGTCCTTGGAAGGATCGCATCTTTATATATTCATCCCTCCTTCATGCGCCAAGGCATTGGCTCTTTGCTAATTAATACCACAGCGAAGCTTGTAGCACTCAAGCAAGGACATAAGCTTTACGTGAAGGTACAGATGTGCAATAAAGGTGCAATAATATTCTATGAGACGTTACATTTTAGGGCATACGCGGTAAAATCATCAAATCAAAAAAATCTCATTACCATGATGAAGGAGTTTTAAAGTGCTTAAGTTGGGCATTGTTGGCATTGGCGGACGTATGGGCCATGCTATTTGGGATTGCTGTCAGGGACTTGATAATTTAAAGGTTGTATGCGGTATCGATAGATTGGCAGATTCTCTGCCTAGTGGCTTTGTAGGTGAGCTTCAAGATGAGCCCTCAAAGCTTAAGGATATCCCTGATGTATTCATTGATTTCTCTCGCCCTGAATGCTCAATGAAGATAATATCCTTCTGCGCAGAGCATAAGGTTGGTTTAGTATTAGGTACCACCGGCTTTACTCCTGAGCAGCGCGATGAGATCAAAAATGCCTCTAAGAAGATCCCTATTGTATTTGCTGCTAATTTCTCAGTAGGTGTTACCGTCCTTTGCAATTTGATCCGTACTGCCTCCTCCGTGCTTGCTGAAACTGATCTAGAAATTGTTGAGGCTCACCATCGTTATAAGGTTGATGCTCCCTCAGGAACTGCCCTTGCTATGGGTGAGGCTGCTGCCGCTGGTCGTCATGTTAATTTGCAGGATGTCATGGTTACTGGCCGTGATGAGGAAAGCGGTGCACGTCAGTACGGTACTATAGGTTTCTCCTCTGTTCGTGGTGGTGATATCGTAGGTGAGCACACTGCTATGTTCTGTGCCGATGGTGAAAGACTTGAGCTTAAGCATATTGCTACCTCCCGTCAGACCTTTGCATCTGGTGCTTTGCGCTCTGCTCGTTGGCTTGAGGATAAAAATCCTGGTCTTTATAACCTCAATGATGTGCTGGGCTTAAAGTGATCTAGCACCACTAAAATAAAGAAGGCCATGGTAATAATCAGCACATGGCCTTGTGATTTAGCTGGGCTCAAGCTTTGTCATCATGCTTGCAAAGCATCTCTTTGCGGATGTCATCTGCTATTTGGGACTTTGAGTAGTAAGCCTGTATAGCCTTAGTAGAGACTGGAATCTTCAAGGCAGCCTTTACCTCGTCCTAATTTGCAAGCCTTACTAGATCCTTGCTCTAAGCCTTATTCAAGCTCCTCCCACCATCT
>CAVHVI010000137.1:0-6047 GCA_963639245.1 Bacteroidaceae bacterium | reverse complement strand
CGTGCGATCCTCCTAAAAATCGCAAGCGGTTGCATTGATTTTAAGGCAAGGACCTTTAAGCTATTTAGTACAACGGGCAGGGATCTGTGTCCTTTGTGTCAGGCGTAATCAGCACAAGGGGATAGACATTTAGTTACAACTAAGATCTCTATCCAAAAACTAATAACAACGCATCTGTATGTGAAACACATAGTTTCCTGTAGCGCCATCAGATGTGGTCGGGTAAAACAATATGACTGGATTCAAAAACCTGTCCGGAGCTACCAAAGGCTATATCGTGTTGATTGCCTTGGTATTCTTGTCCTGGGCGATTTTCAAGGTGCTCACCCCTGACAACTTTGGCTCGCCTTCTAACCTGCTTAGCTATTTTCAGGCAAGTTTAATTACAACTGTTGGTGCGGTTGGCTTCTATTTCGTGATGGATATGGGCCTCTTCGACTTCTCCATCGGTGCCAACATTATTTTGTCTGGCATTATTGGTTGTCAGCTAGCAACAGGCTTAGATTTAGGCTACTTCGGCTTGGTTGTAGGATGCTTAGTAACTGGCGCTCTTGTTGGATTGTGCAATGGCTATTTCTATGTAAAGCTACGCATTCCTTCTATGATCGTTACTGCAGGCTTGGCTCTTATCTATGAATCCTTAGCAAACTACATGGCAGGCGGTGTTGAGCAGACCCTTCCTTCAAACCTCCGTGGCTTTGGCTCCATGCCTGGTAACATCATTTTGGCTGTGATCACCTTCGTGCTTGCTTATGTAATTCTTAACTACACCAGATTTGGTACCTATACCTACGCTATTGGCTCAGATGAGTTCGTAGCTAAGAACATGGGTATTAATGTTAATAAGTACAAGATCTTAGCCTTCATCCTCTCCGGAGCCTTCTTTGGTGCCATGGCTATTTTGACCATTTCCTATGGCTCATCAATGGTTGCAGTAACCGGCATGGCTTCCATGTCTCGTAACTTTATCCCGACCATGGGCTGCTTCTTTGGCTTGGCCTTCATGAAATATGGTATTCCTTTGCAGGCCATCATCTTAGGTGAGTTCATTGTTAACATCATCTTCTTCGGCTTCATCTCTCTAGGCGCGCCTACAGCTATTCAGGATGTTATCACTGGTTTGGCTTTGCTCGTCATCATCACTCTGACTACTAAGGTCACCAAGGGTGAAATTGTTAAATAAGAGGCGAGAAAATGAGCGATATTAATTTACAGAAAAATAGCGAAGTGAGATTACAGGTTGAGAACATCTCCAAGAGCTTCGGTATTACTAAGGCCTTGAAGGGAGTGTCCTTCAACATCAATAAGGGCGAGGTTCATGCGCTAATTGGTGAGAATGGTTCTGGTAAATCAACCCTTACCAATATGCTTTGCGGCATCTATAGCATGGATCCTGGCTGTGGCAGATTCATTTTAGATGGTGAAGAGGTTCACTCTAAAAACCAGGTTGATGCTAACAACCATGGTATTTCCATTATCGTGCAGGAGCTTGGTACTCTCTCAGGCTTAACCGTTGCCGAGAACATCTTCCTAGGCCATGAAGAGCGCTTCATTCATGGTGGTGTGTTCCGTAATACTGTGGCCATGAATGCTGAAGCTGATCGCCTCTTAAAGCAATACGGCTTTGACAGAATTAAGGCCTCAGATTTGGTTGATAACTACAACTTTGAAGATCGCAAGCTAATTGAGATCGTGAAGGCAACTTATTTCAAGCCTAAGATTGTGGTTATTGACGAAACTACTACTGCTCTATCTCAAGAGGGCCGTGAGGAGCTTTATAAGCACATGAACCGCATTCGTGAGGAAGGCGGTACCGTGATCTTCATTTCCCACGATCTCCCTGAGGTATTAGATAAGTCTGACACCATTACTATTTTGCGTGATGGTACCTATATTGATACTGTGAAGAGCTCTGATGTTACTGAAGAAGACATCAAGAAGCTGATGGTAGGCCGTGAAATGACCGGTAACTACTATCGTGCAGACTATGGTGAGAAGATTTCTGATGAGGTAGTGCTCTCAGTTCGTAATGTAACCGTACCTGGCATCATTCACGATGTAAGCTTTGATTTGCACAAGGGCGAAATCCTAGGTTTTGGAGGTTTGTCAGAGTCAGGTATGCACGAGATTGGTAAAGCAATCTTCGGTGCAAGCTTCGATCGTGAAGGCTCAGTAACTTTAGCTGATGGTACTGCCATTAACGATATTCCTACTGCAATTAAGCATTCAATTGCTTATACCTCTAAGGATCGTGATAACGAATCCATCGTTATCAATCAGTCAATTCGCGACAATATCGCTTTGCCTTCCCTCAATAAGCTGACCGTTGGCAAGACTAAGTTTATTTCTTGGTCCAAGATCAAGGAATTTGCGCAGAAGTTTGCTAAAGAGATGTCAGTTAAGATGCAGAACACCGATCAGTTCGTATCTGAGCTCTCTGGTGGTAATAAGCAAAAGGTCGTGCTTGCTCGTTGGATTGGTAAGGGCTCTGACTTGGTGGTACTCGATTCTCCTACCCGCGGTATCGACATCAAGGTCAAGCAGGATATTTACCAGCTAATGGATGAAATGCGTAAGCAAGGTAAGTCCATCATCATGATCTCCGAGGAGCTCATGGAGCTTATCGGTATGTGCGATCGCATCATCATCATGAAAGACGGTGCTTTAAACGGCGAAACCCTTCGTAGTAAAGACCTCAATGAACACTCATTGATTTCAATGATGGTTTAATAGAGGAGGAATAATCATGACTGAAGCTACTGTAGATATTCAGAAATTAAATCAGCTTAAGAAGCAGCGTACTTGGAGAATGGTACGTGCCTTGTTGCCTATTGCAGGCCTAATCATCATGTTCATTCTGTTTAACTTCTTAACAGATGGCAGAATGATGAAGCGCTTACCCTTGGTTATGTCTCAGGTATATGTAACCATGATTGCCTCCATGGGTGTGTTCTTCATTATGTCGATGGGCGGCTTGGATTTCTCTCAAGGCTCAATCCTAGGTCTATCTGCAATTGTCATATGTATGCTCTCTCATTACAGCATCCCCTTGGCTGTTGTAGGTGGTATTTGCACTGGTGGTTGCATTGGCGCAATTAACGGCTATTTCTATGTGAATAGGAAGATTAAATCGTTCATTGTGACGATTTGTACCATGTTCCTGTTCCGTGGCTTAATTAAGTTCCTAACCACCAATTCACCTGTTGCAGGCTCTGCAGCTCTTGTTCAGATTGACTCCACTACCTTTAAGGTAACCGTCACCGCTATCGTGGTTGTGATTGGCTTTATCGCCTTCACCTTCACTCGTTTTGGTACTGATTTAAGAGCAATTGGCGCTGGTGAAAAGGCTGCTAAGTTCTCTGGTATTCGTACCGATCGCATGAAGTTCTTCGTCTACGTATTAGCAGGTTGCATCACTGGCTTTGCCGCCTTTATGTCAGCAATTAAGGTTGGCTCTGTTACCTCCTCAGGTGGTAATCAGTTAGAGACCCAGATCCTAATTGCACTTGTATTAGGTGGTATGCCGATCTCTGGTGGTGCCATGGTGCGCTTCTCAAATTGCGTGGTTGGCTCACTGCTTTATGTGATCTTGATTTCTGGTCTTAACATGATTGGCTTTACTACTCAGATGATGCAGCTCATTCAGGGCATCATCTTCTTGGTATTCGTAGCCATCTTCGCAGATCGTGATTCACTCACTGTTATTAAGTAATTTTCAACCTCTCCGCAGATGCGGAGAGTTTATTTAGATTTCTTACTTTATTTATAGAAGGTAAATACAGATGGATAAGCTTTATTTCGTCGTTGGTTCTCAGGATCTCTACGGTGATGAGTGCTTAAAGCAGGTTGCTGCAGACGCTGCTCGCATGACCGCTTTCTTTAATGAAAAATTTAAAGGTATTTGTGAAGTTGAGTTATTACCTACTGTAGTTAACTCTGAAGCTTGCATCGCTGATTTGCGTAAGGTTTCCTGTGATGATGACTGCATCGGTGTTATGACCTGGATGCACACCTTCTCCCCTGCCAAGATGTGGATTAAGGGCTTACAGGAATTAAGAAAGCCTTTGTTGCACCTCCACACTCAGGCCAACGAGAAGCTTCCTTACGATACCATCGATATGGACTTCATGAATTTAAACCAGGCAGCTCATGGCGATCGTGAGTATGGTTTCATTCTTTCCCGCATGCGTATTCCTCACAAGGTTGTTGCTGGCTACTATGAGCATGAGGATGTCTTAGATGAGATCAAGAAGTTCATCGATGTTGCTCGCGCAATCAATTTCTCCAAGCATTTGAAGGTTGCCTCCTTTGGTAACAACATGCGTGAGGTTGCTGTAACTGATGGCGATCGCGTTGAGTCTCAGATTAAATATGGCTGGGAGTGCAACTACTTTGCTCTAGGTGACGTCGTTGAGGTTATCAATGCCGTAACCGAAGCTGAGATCGATGAGAAGATGGCAGAGTACACCTCTAAGTACACCATGAAGACTGACAAGATCGATGCTGTTCGTGAGCAGGCTAAGTATGAAGTAGGTCTTGAGAAGTTCTTGAAGAAGAATGGTCTAGGTGCCTTTGCTGATACCTTCCAGGATCTCCATGGCTTAAAGCAGCTTCCTGGTCTTGCAGCTCAGAATCTCATGGGCAAGGGCATTGGCTTTGGTCCTGAGGGTGACTATAAGATCTCTGCATTCTCAGCAGTGCTCATGGCTATGTCCAAGGGCCGCGAGGGTGTCACTGGCTTCATCGAGGACTACACCTATGATTTGACCGCTGGTGAAGAGCTTGAGCTTGCATCTCACATGCTTGAGGTTCCTGTAAACTTTGCTGCTACCAAGCCTGAAATTCAGGTATTGCCTTTGGGCATCGGCGGTAAGGAAGATCCTGCTCGCTTGATCTTTGATGGCGCAGTAGGTGATGGTATTCAGGTTACCTTAGTTGATATGGGTGATCGCTTCCGTGTAATTTGTGCTGACATTGAGCTTGTTAAGCAGCCTAAGCCTATGCCTAACTTGCCTGTTGCTCGTATCATGTATCGCCATAAGCCTAACTTCCGCATTGGTACTGCTGGTTGGTGCTATGCAGGTGGCGCACACCACAGCGTTGTTTCTACCGCTTTGACTCGTGCTGATATTGCCTTGTTCTGCAAGCTCACCGGTACTGAGTTAATTACCATTGGTGATGACACCACTGAAGCTGATTTGCTTAAGCTTGGTGAATAATTTTGGTCTGAAAAATAGGGACATTGTTTGTCCTAGCTAATGATTGGCCCCTGAGATCTAAGATTTCGGGGGCTTTGTTTTCTCAGCTGTTTGTGTAGGGATTTAAATCTGTCAAATGGCTAGAAAATGGCGGATAAATCATTGTTAAAGAGTTTTATAAGGTCATTTTGCTATAAAACTCTGCCTATGTTGCAAGCCCATAAGTTGAAAAATTTCTTTGCGGACGGATCCTATATTTTCGCCTGATTCTTCAATTTGGCTTTCTAAACGAGTTGTGGACGTAACTCGCTTGCTTGAGTAAGGATCTAGTAATTGTCTATGAGGGAGCGGCGAGCTGGATTGGGAGGGATACTAAAGCTTCATCGGTCCTTTTGTTTGTGTAAGGTCTTAAAATAGCAGAGTGCTAAGCAATCGGCGGATAAATCACTGTTTATTAACTATAGAAGCTCATTTTGCTATAAAACACAGCCTATGTCGCAAGCCCATAAGTTGTAAAAAATTTATTCAGACGGATCCCGTATTTCCGCCGGATTCTTCAGTTAGGCCTTCTAAACGTGTTGTGAGTGTATCTTGGCAATCAAAAAGCGACTCCTATGTCATATGATGGTTCTATGCCGTATGCGTAGAGCTGGTGGTGAGGACGTCTAGTGCTTAAGAAGGTCTTGTGTTTGTGTAAGGTCTGAAAATTGATAAATGCTAAGATATTGGCGTATAAATCACTGTTAAAGCACTATCGAAGTTCATTTTGCTATAAAACTCTGCTTATGTTGCACGCCCATAAGTTGTAAAAAATTTATTCAGACGGATCCCGTATTTCCGCCGGATTCT
>CAVHVI010000136.1:0-6072 GCA_963639245.1 Bacteroidaceae bacterium | reverse complement strand
CATCAATAATAGCTAATAACTAAATCTAATACAGCTGAGCTAGTATTTATCTAGCGTTAATACTAATTAAGGAATTATAAATGGCTCACATATTACCTCCCTTTAGAGCAGATCACGTTGGCTCTTTTTTGCGTACCGAGAAGATCTTTAATGCCCGCAATCTCTTTGCCAAGGATCTTATTTCCAAGGATGAACTCACCAAGATAGAGGATGAGGAAATAGGTAAACTCATTGCTGCGCAAAGGGCAGCAGGTCTTAAGGCTGTAACCGATGGCGAATTCCGCCGCGCTTTTTGGCATCTTGATTTTATCGTGGGCTTAGATGGTGTAACTAAGGTTGGTGCTAAAGAATGGTCTACTCATTTTGAGGGTACCCAGCCTAAGGCAGAGACTGCTGTTATTACCGGAAAAGTTGGCTTTTCAAGCACTCATCCCTTCCTTGAGCACTTCAAGCGTATTAAAGCACTTGCAGGTGATAGCCTAGTAAAATTTACTATTCCCTCACCTTCCATGCTCTATCAGATCTGTGTAGTACGCACACAAAACTACAAGGCAATTGATCTTTATAAGGATAACGATCAGGCTCTATTAGACGATATAGCTAACGCTTGGACTGATGCCATGCTTGCGCTATATAACGAGGGCTGTCGCTATTTGCAGTTTGATGATACCTCTTGGGGTGAGTTCTGTTCTGATGAAAAGACTGCACTCTATTCATCCTATGGACGTGATCTCAAATGGGTTCAGGAAAAATATGTTGAGGTTTTAAATAAGATCCTTGATAAGAAGCCTGCAGATCTTACTGTAACCATGCACATCTGCCGAGGTAATTTCCGCTCAACCTGGTTCTCCTCAGGTGGCTATGAGCCGGTTGCTGAGTTACTCTTTGGCCATTGCAATCTTGATGGTTTCTTCCTTGAGTATGATTCTGATAGAGCTGGAGATTTTAAGCCTTTGCGCTTTATCAAGGATCAAACCGTGGTCTTAGGACTTATTACCTCTAAATTCCCTGAGCTTGAGGATAAGGCCTTGATTAAGGAGAGAATTAAGGAAGCTTCCCAATATGTACCGCTTGAGAGATTGTGCTTATCTACTCAATGTGGCTTTAGCTCAACTGAGGAGGGTAACAAGCTCTCTCACGATGAGCAGTGGGCTAAGATCCGCTTGGTAGTGGAGATTGCTAACGAGATCTGGGCTGACGCTAAATAAGAGTTAAAAATAAGGGCGGGGATCGCAGGATCACCGCCCAAGCTCTTTGAGAAGCTTTTTATGCTATGGGATCTTCTCCATAGCGGTTAGCACCGATAGTGCCACGGAAAATCATCATGATCCACAGGGCAATAGTTACAATTCCCCCTAGTGCCATAATCGTAAATCCTAAGACAATAAAATTCATTACAGCAACAATAGCACCTACGAAGAAACAGAAATAAGGGAAAAGTAGCCACCATCCAGAGCGGTTTAAGTCATGCATACGTCTTACAGAAACGCTGATAGACGCAATAAACATCCAAAAGCCTACGACAATTGCTAAAAGCTGTCCTATAACAACCACCATCTGTAGCGGTGCCATGATAATAGACAAGATCCATGAAAATAGAATGAACCACCAAAATTCAGATCGCGGCGCCCTATCGTGATAATTAAAAATCTTACCGATAAAACACGTTTTTATAGCCTGACCGAACGATACCATATCTGCTCCTTATGTTTGTTTTTATACAGATATTCGGGTTTTGTCTGTAAGTGAATGCATGTTATCAAAGTAAGGCTAGAATAAATGCGCATAGATCACATTTTGATGACTTATTTACCTATTGCCTTGCATTAGACTCTTGAGGCTTGTTTGGACTTTGCTCAGCGCGCATAAGATCTTTCATAGTTGCTTGAGGATTTTCTAGCTGTAGCTTATATAAGGGAAAGAAGTCTGCCTTAATGCCGGCATCCTTTAAGGCCGAGGCCTTGATAAAGAGTTTGGCAATTTCCGTCCCTGGAGCAGCCGTATTTGGAAGAAAAACAAATTCAATGCCGTCTGGACATAAGGTGTAATTCATAGGACTTGCTTCAATCGCTGCTGAAATTACATTAAAAAGCGGCATGTGATACTGGGCAAATTTCTTATCAAATTCGCGGGCGCAGAGCATAGCGGCATATTGGGGATCGGAGAAAAAATCCTCAAAACGAAGAAACCTCTCGGTTTTTGTATTGATATTGATCGTCTCAAGTTTGCGCTTTTCCTCTCCATTAATTACCTGTGTAATATCAGCATCTACTAAGGCAATATCCAATCCTTTTAAATTGCGGATCTTAAGGGTTACCTCCTGAAAGCCCGAGGGAGCATCAGGTAGGATCAATCCATCCTCACTTTGCTCAAGCTTTTGTAGCTGCTCATTGCGCATGGTAATAACCTCACGCTCAAAGCGAGAAACATAAAAGCGCGAGAAGAGTGAGCAAAGCTCGGAAAATTGCTCGGTTTTACATTTATCTGATAAATGTAATTGCGTAGTGGTATAGGAGCGCTCCTCAATTAAGTCATAGCTTTGGCTATCTGCCATGACATTAATGCTATTTAGGCTTAAGGCTAGTAAACTTAAGTATTTAAAAAAAGTTAAGCCAAATAAATTAAGAGAGCGCATATTGAAACACCGGAAAATAAAAGCTCTTGAGTTTATCGAGACTGAAGCTGGCGTTGGCAGGTGATGTGGAGGGGTTATGTAAAATTGTAAGCTTACTCTTACCCAAGAGTTCTTTATTAAAGCGCAGAAAAAGCTTTTTAGCCAAGCCTCCATTGGTAACTATCATCTTTATTGAAGGATATTGAGCTACAAAGGCGCTTAAATCATTGGGTACTACATCCTTGATGGCACTATCTAAGGAGCCCTCGCGACTACAACTTTTTATCACATCAAATAAAGCCATATGAGATCTTGCTAAGGCAGCCTTTCTTTCAGCTATACTTGTTAGATCTTGATTTAAAAAAGCGCTAAGTAGCTTAAAGAAACGATTTTGCGCATGGGCGTAATAAAAGGATGCCTCAAGGGAGGCTACCGATGGCATAGAGCCTAAAATCAGCACCTTAGCATTTAAGGGGACAAATGCATCTAGCCCTTCGATCATGAAAATTCCTTTACCCCATTTTTAATACAAAACGTTAACGATCGTGCCACCAAAAGCGAAAAAAATAAAGGCTTATCGTTTGACAAGCCTTCTTAGTATTTAAATCTACCTAAATAGCTCTTAAAGCTTTGGGGGTCCCTTAGGTTCAGGAATATTATCCTGCTTACTTGAAAAGCGCTTGGCAAAGTGATAGCGACATAGCTTTAAGGAGATAGCAGCCATAATGGCTGAAGCCACAGCGACAGCATTTAAAGCATAAAGTCTTAAGATCATAAAGGGCCAGAAGGGATCGAATTCCTCTTTATTCATAATTGAGGCCTCGATAAATCTTAACTTTAAAATGGCAAAATATTTTTCAATGATTGCAAAGGCCACAATGGTAATTACAGCCAATACTATATAGCCAGGCAGATTTACTAAAAAAGCCTTAAGCCCCGCAGTTACCGCATTTTTATTATTGGCAGTAGCCATGGCAATTGAGATCAAAATAGAGAAGATTAAAACTAATGCTAATCCACAATAGGCAATTGCTTGGGTTACCTTGCGCGAAAATTCAAGCTGCTCGGGGGTTCCTATTTGTAAAACCTGATGGGATTTAGCCGCTTCCTCATAAATTGCCATTGCCTGATTGCTTTGAATATCTATATAGAAGATAGCAATTGCTATGGCTAGATACCAAGCAAGCGTCAGCATAATCATTAACGGAAGCTTTCCTAAAATCATTTTAGGAAGGACAGCTATCCCTGTTGCGCCCTTAATTTCTCCTCTTAGGCCACAGCGTACAAAGCATGCGTAAAGTGCAGGAGAGATAAGAGCCAGAGGTACGGTAATAAAACAGATAAGCGGCGTGATATAGCGCATAACACAGCCTTCAAAGAAACCAGTTATGCCAGCTATTAGGGAACAAAAAGGACCACCTACGCCGCTTGAGTGTAGGCAGTCCTTATTATTATTTTCTACCATCTAAGTAATTTTTAGATAAAGGCTGCGGCAATGATCACCATGATCTGCGGTGACAAAATACGCAGGAACATGACGAAAGGATACACGGTTGCATAACCAATAGAGGAAGCTTCTGCATCCTTGTACATGCCATTTGCATAAGCAAGAGCCGGAGGATCGGTATAGGAGCCAGCCATCATACCGCAGGCTACTAGATAGTTAACCTTAGAGACCTTCATTACAAGGAAGGTAACGATCATAATAGGAACGATAGAGATCAAAGCAGCCCAAGCCATCCAGGTAAGACCAGGACCTTCAGTTAAGGTTTCCCAGAAGCCGTTAGCACCAGCGCAGATACCAACAATGGTTAAGAATAAGGTAATACCCATAGCATTGAAGGTTTCAATGGCGGCAGGAGGCAATCTCCAGTGAATACGGTTACCAGTCCAAGTATCGCCAAAGCGAGCAAGCAAGATAGCCATCACCAAAGGACCACCTGCTAAGCCTAGTTTCATAGGAGCCGGAACACCAGGAATAGGAACTGGGATGGAGCCTAAGAGTATGCCTAAGAAGATACCGATAAATACAGGCATCATACCAACCTGATTGTAGGTTGCTGAGGAGTTACCAACTAATTTACCAGCCTGCTTCACATCATCGGCAGCACCGATGACATTGATTTCATCACCATACTGTAAAACGAAATCGTCAGCAGGTAACATCTGCACGCCGGCGCGAATAATACGGGATACAGATAAATTAAAGCGCTCAACTAAGTGTAGATCACCAAACTTGTGATTGCAGATGTGAGAATTAGTAACAATCAGATGACGTACGATCATGCGGGAGCCACGAGTGGTCATAACATCATTTGCTGAAATACCAATAGCAGCTAAGGCCTTAGATAGCACCTCAGGAGCACCGACTAGATGTACGTGATCGCCTGCCTGTAACACCTGTTCACGTCTTGCAACAGAGAGCTCACCATTGCGCTTAAAGCGGGAACAAACAATGCTACCATCGCTAACACCTGGAATATCTGCAATAGTCTTGCCGATAAAATCGTTGTTCTTAACCTCAATATTCATTACGCCTAAGGCTTTGCCCTTAGACTTGGAGGCTGCATATTCCTCACCTGCCTTATTGATATCAACCTTGAAGATGATACGCATCACGATCATGGTGATAAGCAAGGAGCAAACTGCAAAAGGATAAGCCATGGCATATGCTGAAGGAACTACACCAGCATCAAAGCCAACAGGAGCTGTTCCGCCATTAGCCTCAAATGCGTTTTTCATGTCGTTGATCATTGAGGTACCAGCACCCAAAGCAGGGGTATTGGTAATTGCACCAGTGTACATACCAATCATGGCATCAACATCAACAATTCCACAGAAGAAGAAGGTCATGGAAATGGCACAGCCTAAGAAAATAGTTAGAATGGCCCATCCAATAAGCTTGACACCCTGACCACGCAGGGAGCTAAAGAAGCTTGGACCTACCTTAATACCGATAGCGTATACGAAGAGGATAAGGCCAAATTCCTGTACAAAGTGCAGGATTTCACCCTCAACGGTTTTACTACCAGAATCTGCAGTAACGTCAAAGCCAAAATACTGATGTGCAAAGTGACCGACAATAATGCCGGAGAAAAGAACACCACCGATACCAAGACCTACGCCCTTATATTTAACGCGGCCTAGCAAGATGCCAAGCACTGCGCCTAAGGACACGATCAAAATGATGAAAGCAAGAGAAGACATATCTTGATTGTTAACATTATGTGTGTAAAAAAAGCGGGTACTAAGCTCCCGCCTCCCTTGTCTTGCGGACAAATTCGCTAAATTATATCACTGATCTATATATACCCTGAGGAAAACTCACGAATATTGAGCCTCTGCATAGGAGCAAAGCTAGTTTCTTCCCTAATTTTGTGCTTTTCTTTCATGTTATTAACTTTCAAAATAAGTTAATCTTTACGAAAAGTTCGCACGTTATTATTTTTATCATTTAC
>CAVHVI010000135.1:0-6116 GCA_963639245.1 Bacteroidaceae bacterium | reverse complement strand
TGGCTCACTCTCTGGCATGTTCGAGTTTAAGTATCCTGGAATTGTGTCAACTGCAGTGATGTCCACCTTTGTAGTTGTCATGGTAATGCTTGCTCTATGGAAATTCCGTATTATTGTTCCTACTCAGCGTTTCCGCGCCGTAGTAACCTCCGCAACCTTAGGCGTGTGCATACTCTATGTGATTAATATGATTTTCCACATGTTTGGTAGCACCCTACTTCCTACCTCAGGAGCACTCTCAGTTGGTATCTCCTTGATTGTATGCACCATTGCTGCAATGAATTTGGTTTTAGATTTTGATCAGATTGAGCAGAGCGTAAATCAGGGCTTGCCTAAGTACTTTGAGTACTTCAATGCCTTCTCAGTTTTGGTTACCATCTGCTGGCTCTATATCGAAATTCTTCGTCTGCTCGCAAATCGCAACGAATAGTCTTTAATTTTTGCACCAAAGCCGCCTATTAGGCGGCTTTTTTTTGATAGATGTAATGCCTAAGGTAAGCTCTGCTAAAATTTAGCTATGAGAGATTTGAATACATGTCGTCTGGCCATCGACGAAATAGATGGCAAACTGCTTAAGCTACTAAATGATCGCAAGGATGTTGCCTCGGATATTGCAGAATGCAAGCTTGCTAATAATCAAAAGATAAGCGATCCTGGAAGGGAAAGTATCAAGCTAAATGCCATTATGCAAAAGGCCCAAGAGCTAGGTCTTCCTCCGTCCTTTGCCGCTGAAGTATTCAGAACTATCATTGCCAATACCGTATCCTACGAGCTTGAATATGCAGCTAACCGCCTAAAACATGGCGATGTCACCCGTTCAACCTCTGTAGCCTATTTAGGACCTAAAGGCACCTACTCCCATGTAGCCGCCATGAAATATCTGGCGATGTATACAGGTGGCATCGAGGAGCGCGAATGCAATAGCTTTGATGAGATCATCGCCAGTGTCGAAACCGGCAAAAGCGAATTTGGCATGCTCCCTATTGAAAACTCAAGCTCAGGTAGCATCAATGGTGTATTAGATGTACTACAAGACTCCAAGGTATCCTTAGTAGGCGAGCTCTTTTGTCCAATTGATCATGCAATTTTGGCCTGCTCTAAGGTAGATTTAGGCGAGATCACCGATATCTATTCCCATCCACAACCTATTGAGCAGTGCTCACGCTATTTAAAGGACTTCATGCCTAACGTTAAGATCCATTTCATGCAGTCCACAGCTCATGCAATGGAGGAAGTACATAAGCTTGCAAGTCCAAACTGTGCCGCTATTGCTGGCCATGATGCAGGATCCTATTATGGATTAGTGCCCATCATGGATAACATTGCCAATAATATCCACAACTACACCCGCTTTGTAGTTTGTGCCATGAATCCAATTACGCTACCAGAATCCTTTGATGCTAAAACATCACTTTCATTTAGCGTCGCCAAATACACCCCTGGCTCTCTAATCAACGTGCTAAATGAATTTGCAAATCAGGGTATTAATTTAGTTAAGCTTACCTCACGCCCACGCTTAGCCCCTGGCCATGATACCTGGGAGGAGATCTTCTTTGCTGATGTTCAGGCCAATGTATCAAGTCCAAAGATGCAAAATTGCCTAACTAAGATCCGCGAGTACACCAGCTTCCTTAAGGTCATGGGATGCTACGCATCAGATGAAAGAAAGCGCAAATAGAGATTAAATCAATTATTAGGCCACCTTAAGAAGGTGGCTTTTTCATCCCTAAGAGTTGCGCTTTGTCACTGACTCTCGTCTTACGACCTCAGTCTTAAATTCAGGTAGCTTGTACTCTTGATGGTTATAAAGTGCTAGTGACAACTCAGCTGCGCACCTGCCCATATCAATTACAGGATTGGTAATAGTGGTTAAGGTAGGATTTAGGCATACTGATAAGGGCAAATCATCAAAGC
This sequence comes from Bacteroidaceae bacterium, assembly GCA_963639245.1. GTDB lineage: Bacteria > Pseudomonadota > Gammaproteobacteria > Enterobacterales > Succinivibrionaceae > Succinivibrio. The sequence continues at coordinate 4,202 of CAVHVI010000135.1, read as the reverse complement.
CCGTCACACACACATCCTTTGGAACATTAAGTCCACTACGGATAAAATTTGAAATAACAGCCGAGGCTTGTGAGTCGTTATAGCAGGCAACTGCATCAAATTTATGCTTAAGCTTTAAAAGCTTAACTGCCGCATGAAAGCCACCCTCGGCTGATGGTTGCTCACTTAATACTAAATCAGGATCTATTTCTAAGCCTGCATCATGCATGGCTGCGTAATATCCCGACAAACGTTCATCGGCATCAAGAATATGGTGACAGGAGTTTACATAGGCAATACGACGACAGCCTGATTGAATAAGCTCATTTACGATAAGGTACATGCCCTTTGAGTTATTGATATTAACACAGCGATCCTCATAGCCCTTGACGATACGATTGACTAAGACCATATAGGGATAATCGTGTAAATACTTGGTCATTATCTGATCAGGAATAGCCAAGGCATGGATTACAAGACAGGCACACTGCCTTGAAATAAGAGAGTTTAGCGCGCGTAATTCTCTTGTTACATCATGGAAGCCCTGAGTTACAAAAAGCATCTTACCGTGGCTATGAGCGACCTCCTCGGAGGCCTTAATCATAGTGGCAAAATATGGATCGGATACATCAGATACTAATACTCCTATGGTATCTGAATCCTGCTGAGCTAAGGCTTTAGCATTAGCATTTAAATGGAAGCCTAATTCATTACGCGCCCTGATCACGGCATCGCGCTTATCTATGCTTACGCCTTCTTTACCATTTAAAACACGGGATACGGTAGCGACGCTGACCCCCGCACGCTTTGCAACGTCTCTAATTGTGGCCATTTTTATTCTTGTAAATCCATGAAACTTCTTGATACAACGAAATTTTCATACAAACAAGCAAAATAATCCAACAAAAAAAACAAAATATTTAACCCATCTCAAAAAAACTTGTATAGACAAGTGGAATATGTTTGAAAACGGTTAGAAATGCTTATAATTCAGATTTTCAAAAATTGCCTAGGTAGCGTTATAGCCCCCAAGCAGACGGTGAAGAACATTGCTTCATCTTGAAAATGGTCACCTTGACCTAAGCAAAGTTTTCATCACTATTTAACCTAACGCTAAAGATCCAAAAACTTGTCCTTTAGTAAAAAGTCAAAAACATTGACCACCAAGATACCATCTTCAGTCTGATAGGTGGGCGTCAATCCTCCCACGATTACGATTTTCTGAAAGTTATCCTTAATACGCCTTAAAGAATTGAATTCCTGCTCCCTCTTTTCTATTGTTGGCAAGGCGAGCGCTGATTGAATATATACTCTTTTAAAACCTCGATTGCAGACAAAATCAACCTCTAACGTCTGTCTAAAGCCCTTGCCCTCATCATTCTTACAATTGACAATAACTTCACCAACATCAACAGCATAACCACGATAGCGCAACTCATTGTAAATTAGATTTTCCAAAAGATGAGTTTCTTCAGCTTGACGGAAATTAAGACGAGCGTTGCGTAGCCCCAGATCGTCAAAATAGTATTTAGAAGGAGTATCGATGTAGCGCTTTCCCTTGATATCAAATCTCACCGCCCTCTCAATTAAGAAGGCATCTTGTACCATCTCAAGGTAGCTCTTGATTAAATCAAACGACACGTCTTTTTTCAAAACACTTTTGAAGGTGTTTTTTAGCTTTGATGGATTCACCAAACCACCTATCATGGATGCTGTCAGATCGATGATTTCCTCTAAAACGGCATCCTGCTTTATATGATAACGATCCTTGATGTCCACGATATAGGTGTGAGTAAAGAGCTGCTTTAGGTATTCTTCCTTTTGCGCGGGATTGACCATAGCCATAAGTTGCGGTAATCCGCCATAAGTCATATAGTCACGAAGAGCTTGCTCAAGATTTGCCTCTTTATGTTCTGACATGTACTCACTAAATGACAAGGGGTGAATTCTTATTTCATCACCACGACCACGAAACTCAGTGATCACATCCTTTGATAAAAATTTAGCATTACTACCTGTCACATAGATATCAGCATTTTCAATATGCAACAGACTATTTAAAACATCCTCAAACTCTGCCACATATTGGACCTCATCTAAAAGAATGAAGTAGTCATCCTTATCCAAAATTAAGTCATCAATATGCTTTAAAAGAGCATCAGGATCACGTAGCTCCTTAAAATGACGATCCTCAAGATTGATCCTAATAATATGGCTTTCTTTGACGCCTAGTGAAAGCAGATAATCAAAAAATATGTGAAACAACAAATATGATTTACCCACACGGCGCATACCAGTAACAACCTTGATCATGTTGTTATGCATACGCTCCTTAAGCTTTGATAGATAAAGTTCTCGCTTAATTTCCATGTTAATGCAACATCAATCCTAAATTTTTGCGTATTTACACATTTTTTTCGGATACAATTTTGCCACATCATGGCTAATATTGGCTTAAATTGAAGAATATCAATCCTAAATCTTTGCGTATATACACATTTTTTTAGGATTCACAATAATATCGGTTGAAAAGGATATAGAAAAGTAGCCTCCTAAGAGGCATAACAAAAGAGCAAGAAACCGCTAGCATCAAAAAGAACAATACCTCCGCAAAAGGAGGCATTGTGAAGACAAAACAAGGTAAAAAAAATCGACTTATCTGCCAGTCAAATACAGACCATCTAAGTAAGCATCATGGAAGGAACCTGGACCTTTAGCGATGCTAATTGCATAGTCAGATGCACATTTTGCTAATTTACATGCAGCTGCAGTTGATGCGACAAGATCAGTAGCACCAGCAGCAAAAGCGGCCACCAAAGCTGATAAAGAGCAGCCAGTTCCAACAACTAAAGTAGTCATGACATCACCGCCAGATACGGACAAAGTTTTATTGCCATCTGTTATATAGTCAACCTCACCTGTCACACAGACAACAGCTCCAGTCTTTAAAGCTAACTCCTTAGCAGCGTTTAAAGCAGATAAGCTTGAATCAGTTGAATCTACGCCTTTACCACCGGCACCGACTCCAGCTACAGCCAAAATTTCAGATCCATTACCACGAATAACTGCAGGCTTAAGAGTAGATACCAATCTCTTAACAAACTCCGTACGATAGGTTAGACCACCTGCTCCAACTGGATCCAAAACCCAAGGCTTCCCTGCATTATTAGCAGATTCAATTGCAAGCTCCATAGCCCCAATTGCAGTATCAGTTAAGGTACCGACATTAATTAAAAGAGCTGAGGCAATTGCTGCAAACTGAGCAGTCTCATGTTTATCGATCACCATGGCCGGAGATGCTCCAGCTGCGAGCAACACATTAGCTGTAATTTCCTGCACCACGTTATTAGTCATGCAATGCACAAGAGGATTTAAGGAACGCATACGCTTTAATTCAGCCTCAAAGGCCTCTTTGGAAAAATCAATAATGTCAGACATGGAAACTCCAAATAAAAATTTACTGCAGATCTTTTATAGATAAGCAGTTCACTAACCACAGCTCAATATACAACAAAACGACTTGAGGCAATTTTAAATTTAAGCTTTATGCCAAACTAAATTCTTATATCAGTCTTTATTGTTGCATTGCGTTATAAGGTAGTGCTGGGGAACGTTTGATCCCTTTTTTGAGTGCTAACAATAGTATTACGGCTTTGAGAAAACAGCTGCACCTTTTGTTCCTCTTTTTATTGGAGGATCTGGGAGGAACTGACTTTTATAACCAAACGATAACGAATAAAACTTTACTGCGTTTTCTGATGTATTTGGTTGAATAACAAATAGTTAAGCATGTGTCAGAAAACACAATATAACTTAGAAAATACAGGATAATGCATGAGGATCATGCGGAAGGAGGGACTCGAACCCACACACCGAAGGCGCCAGAACCTAAATCTGGTGCGTCTACCAATTTCGCCACTTCCGCACAGAAAAGGGATGGGGTGGCTAGAGAGGCTCGAACTCTCGACAACTGGAATCACAATCCAGGACTCTACCAACTGAGCTATAGCCACCACAGTAGAAATTATTGTAACTCACAATGTTTAGCCTGTCCAGAGCTGGATGGCGCGTCCTAAAGGAATCGAACCTTTGACCCACAGCTTAGAAGGCTGTTGCTCTATCCAACTGAGCTAAGGACGCTTGAGTGGTCGGTGATATAGGATTTGAACCTACGACCCCCTCGTCCCGAACGAGATGCGCTACCGGACTGCGCTAATCACCGT
>CAVHVI010000134.1:0-6139 GCA_963639245.1 Bacteroidaceae bacterium | reverse complement strand
CTTAAAAAGCTTAAAAAACAAAATTAAGAAAAGAGCATTCCACAGTATAGAGAGCGCACCAATTAATACTGGAGAGATGGCTATTCCTCTGAAAAAATAAACTAAGGCCTGACCAATTCTCCCTAGGTTTTCGGTGTCATTTTCATGATAAAAGACTAGAGAATCATGGGAATAGTTGCCGTTAAATAGAAAGAATCCATGAGCAACTAGGGTTAGGAAAAATACATAAGAAAAGACATTTCTGTTGTCTTTAAAAAATGCCATGACGTTTTGCATAGATCAGAGCCTTACGAACTATTACATGAGCTTAAACACTATTTCGTTTTCATGAATGTTACATGCTTTTGCAAGTTCATCGTTGAATACAATCATGACACCATTGTCTCGTCCAGCCTTCAGGATGGCATCGTCCAAAAAGCAGGCTCTTTTGTAGTCGGCAGGATGCAAAGTGAGCTTTAGATATCCTTCTAAATAACAAAAATGGGCAGCGTAATTTTCTAGAACCTTGTAGACAAAGTCCTCAGCTTCTTGTTGTGCGTTACCACCCACGGCTTCGGGAAAATATGGTTGATAATCCTGCTCTTTGATTTTGTTAACCAGATCTTTGATTTTGTTACTCATTATTAACTCCGCTTGGGTAAATTTGAAATTAATAGTACTTTAGCAAAACTGTAATAGAGCCTTCGCCGAACTTTCGCAATACGTTAGCAAACAAATGTTAGTTCTAAAGTAAGTGGATTTTGAAAAATGATTTGTTTTATGAGATAGAAAAGGAATAAATGACTTCGTCCCCAGTAGGAATCGAACCTACAACTAGCCCTTAGGAGGGGCTTGTTATATCCATTTAACTATAGGGACACAGCGCCGGCATTATAGCAATTTTGAAGCTCTAATGTAATGCCTCTTGCTTATTTAGCTTTTTTCCATCGCTAGTGTAGAGGAAGCACCTTATCATTGAGCCTTACATTGATAACATTGTCATTAAGATCTGCTGCTCTTAGCTTGGCAGTATTCGCTGATACCTTATCTACAATATATATACCTTGTTTTGTATCTTGCTGAGAATAGCCTATACCGCTAATATCATAGCTCTCTGAGGTCTCAAGCATAGAAAATTTCATGCCTTTGCTGATCCCACTTTCAGCTCCCATATCGATAATAAAGCCATCGCTTTCAATATCGATGATGGTGGCCTCACTTGTGCGACATTGTAGCGCTTGGGTAATTTCAGTAGTTGCCAGATCGCATAGTTCTCGCATGCGTTGTGCAAAGGCGGAGCTTAAGAATCTTTCAGATCTAAGATCTAAAAATTCTCCCTGCTTAAAGGGCCAATCGCTAGTCATGCTGTAATTATTACTAAAGATAAGCTCTGAATTTGAGGCCTCATAGAGGTTAATGTTAAAGGCTAGCGTACGCGTTCTTTGGTAAAAAAGCTTATCAAATACTCCCTCACCGGCATCTGCGGCGGCTGCAGATTGGATGGTACCAGTTAAGACATACTGAGCATCGTGTTGACGGGCAATTGCGGCGATGTCATCACCTAGGGCATTATCAGGAGCGGTGTTTTGATTGGTGCCCCGAAGATTTATATTGGCTTCATTTCTTATAAGAAGATAGGGGGCTTTGGCAAGCTTACTATATATATAGGTTGAAAGCTCGCGATTAATAGTATCTATGCCACTACTGCCGTTATAGGCATATTGATCTGCATAATTAAAGCTAATAGGTAGCACTGTCTTTTTTATAGATGACGCCGCGCAAGTTTTTATGCGGGAATCATCTAGCAAAATCCTTGCGGTTAGCTGTATTCTGCCAGAGGTTTGTTGCTCTCCAATGACCACCACCTTTCTCACAGCCCCTGATCCTTTTATATGAGCGTTTTGACTTGCAAGCTTGCCACTTTTAAATTCCTGCTCGATATTTACCTGAGCTCCTGCTTCAAGCTTGGCATTATAGATAGCATCATTGATGGCTTCATCGCGAGCCTTAGCAACAGAGCTTACTATTGGCGCTTGTCCCTGTACCGTATACCAAGCTGCATAAGATGGAAGGGGGAGCATCAGTGCAATGGTCAAGGCTATTGCAGTTAAATTCTTATGCATAGGATCCTCTGTCGTTAAATCATCATTTGGCATCGAAGTTGCATTATTCGTACCGTAAATTAAGTGACGGTTAAGCGTGACGATATTAGATTATAAGCAGCAAAAGCAGTAATGTAGGAGAGTCTTCTGATGACGGCAAGGATCAAGCTGATCACAGCGCTATTATGTGCGCTGGCCATAAGCGGGTGCACGGCAAATCATGCCCCCGACGGCAGAATGACCGGAGATAGTAAGGTATATGCTCAACGTGGAATGGAGATCTCCAAGGTTGCCTCGCAAATGGCAGATACCCTCACGGATACCCTATGGCTTGATCTTAAGGATCAGCATCGTATTGATGGTAGCAGTACCGCTTATCCCACAATTGGTGTGACCTCCTTTGTTGATACTGATACCTATGAAAATGCAGGAGTATTGGGGAGGCAGCTAGGTGAGTTTTTTATCCATGAGCTAGATAGACGTGGTATTCCGGTAGCCGAATTTAAGCTTACTGGTAATATTACGGTGACCTCTGATGGTGAGGATGTCTTTACCCGCAATTGGAAGAAGCTCGCCCTTAAGGCCAAATTCCGTCATGTATTGGCAGGAACCATCTCAAGAAACGAGCAGGGAGTGGTACTGCTTGCGCGCATTATTGATATGCAGTCATCTGAGGTTAAGGGCTCGGCAACAGGCTTTATTCCTTATCGTAATTTGCCTTATTGCTATCGTACCGCTGATAAAAATTGCACCTTTGAGGGTACCGATTCTTATTTAAGCTATATTCCATCATCTAATGCCAATACTACGGTAGAAAAAAATGGCATAAAGGATACCGTGCGCTCAGTAACCGTGGTATCTAGTTCTGCTAATACAGTATCCTCAGGATCTTTGAATAAGAATTCTGGAAATATCAAAGAGGATGCCCGTGATCGCAAGGCGCGCGAGAAGCTTGCCCATGATCCTAATTTTAACGATAAGTATTATCCCGTAGGTGCAAAAGTGAGTGCCACCTCTACGGGTAATTATGAAGAATTTATTCACGATCATGGCTCCATGAGGGGACATTCAAGTGTTGTCTATCCTGCTGATAGCTATAGTGTAAGTGGGCATTTGATACGCGATGTGCATGATCAAAGTCAGTATCAACGCATCGATGATAATTAAGAGGCACTTAAATGCTTAGAAAAAAGTATAAAAATCTAATGATCTTAGCTATGGCTATAAGCTTGGTGCCTGCCCTAAATGCATGCTCGGGGATGCTATCCTCAGCCTCCTTTACGCGTGATTTGACTAGCTCTGATAGTGGAGTCTCTCGTCCTGATGAATTTCCAATTTTGCATGCTACCGGCTATGCGTCAATTTCTAGACAGTCAGGATCTCAGGCAGAGCGTGAGATCAAGGCCATGCGCGCCTCTAAGCTTGATGCCTATCGTGAGCTTACAGAGCAGCTAAATGGCATCTATGTAAATTCCAAAACCCAGATAGCTCAATCAACAAGGGAAACAGCTGATTCTATAAAGACTGAGGTTGATGGCTATGTGCATGGCGCGCGCGTGATCAGACAATATCCTGTAGGTGATGTCTATGCAACAGAGTTAGAGCTTGATACCAAGATAATCTATGATCTCTACGATATAAGGGGCGCTTTATAATGAACCAATTTACCAAAACTTCGTTAAAGCCTATGCCGATCGCCTTTTATTTAAAGGAGCAGGAAGGAACCTTAAAAGCCTTAGCTGAGCTTTTAAAGGAGGAGCGTATTGCGCTACGTCACCGTCAATTACCCTTGGTAAATTCAATTGCAGAGCAAAAATCTGAGCTTATGGTAAAGCTTCAGGGAAATGATCAAAAGATAAGATTACATCCTGAGGCCTCGTTATTAAAAACCGTATTTAAGGATAGGGTGGATGCTATTAAGTCCTCCTTAGAGGGATGTAAAAAGCTCAATGCTATCAATGGACGCTTGATATCCCTTGCCATGAATTCAACCCGTAGACTTTCTGCAATTTTGATGCAGACAAGAGATCGCGCTACCCGCAATATGACCTATAACTGCAAGGGAAGCACTAGTGCCCGTGGCCCTATGCGCTTATCTATTGAGTGCTAAGAACGAAACTTTAGCGATATATAGCAAGATAAGGATCCGCTTTTTGCAAAATTGGATCCTTTGTATAATTCCTCCCTCATTGCGCCAAAATGCCGACAAATGGCCCTTCTTTGTGCGTAAATATGAAAAAATTGCGCATTTTTGCTTGATCAGGTAAATTTTTTGCTGTCCCCTTTGGGGCTATTTATTAAGACAGCCAAGACTGTCAATTTGCTTAGGAATAGCTAAATGTCAACAAAATCTTCTGTAGCGACGGGCAATGGTGGCTTAAAGCGCTCCTTTGGTCTTTGCGAGGCGATCACCATTACCGCAGGATCTGTTATTGGAGTTGGTCTTTTTACTGTAGGCTCAAATGTTGTTGGAAGCTTAGGATCCTATGTGATCCTCGCAACCCTTGTTGCCTTGTTAGTTAGTATCTATCCTGCTCTTTTATATGCAGAGATGGGAGCGGCGCTTCCTTATGCAGGCGGTACCTATCAGTTTGCCTCCTTAGGCTTAGGCCGTGCTGCCGGCATGCTTGCAGGCTGGAATTTTATTATCTCGCTAGTAGCTGTAACAGGTGGTGAGGCGCTGGCCTTTTCCTATTACTTTAAGATTCTGCTCTCGGCAATAGGCTTTGAACTTGAGATTTCAGATGTAGCTTTGGCATCCATAGTATGCGTAGGCTTTATTGTGGCTAATGTCTTTGGCGTGAAGTTTACGGGTAAGCTTCAAAATGCCTTCATGTTCTTCTTCTGGGGCGTGGCGGTAATTTGGTTCTTAACCATGATCCCTAATGTGCATTTGCCTTATTTTGTGCATGCACCAGAGTTTTTAGATGTGAGTGCTGATGGATCCTTTATGAGCTCGGTGTGCCTTATTTGGTGGTGCTTTGCAGGCTTTGAGGCTTGTGTAGCAATGGGCGAGGAGATCCGTTTCCCGCGTATCACGCTTCCGCGTGCACTTTTCCTAGCTCCATTTGTGGTTTTTGCAGTAAATGCACTCTTCCAATGGTTTCTTGTAGGTATCACTCCTGCAGATCAGATCGCATCATTAGCAGATGCCGAAGCACCTTTTGCTCAGGCTATGATCTCAGCAGGAATTCTGGGCTTCCCGCTTATTTTGCTGGCTGCAGGTATTGCCTTTGGTGGTGATTTCTCAACCTTAAATGCATCCATAGCAACTCCTCCACGCTATCTCTTTACTATGGCTCGAGATGGCTCTATGCCTAAGGTATTTGCGATCACTTCTCAAAAATACCAGACTCCTTATGTGGCAGTGATTACTCTAGGAGTGCTATCTGTGGCTTTGATAGCTTCCAATTCCTTGGTGTATATCGCATCGCTATCCTTGTTTGCCGATCTCTTCTATTACGTCATTGGTATTGTGGCATCCCTGGCCTTGCGCGTACGTTACCCTGTGCTAAAACGTACCTATAAGGCTCCTTTTATTAAAATTGGTGCTCCAATCTCAGCGCTTGTCTATATTTACATGATGACTGAGCTTGATGCTGATGCCTTTATTACCGGTGCCGCATGGTGTATTTTAGGCTTGGTAATTCACTTTATCTGCTCGGCAAAATATGGCAAGAATGGCGAATTTAAGCTTGATATGCAATCCTCTGGGGCTGATGAAATTCCCTCTCCCAAAGAGCGAGCTCATCTTGATAGAGAGTACCGAATATGGCAGATAATAGTTGGTTTAGCTTGTCTGACAGCTATTCTATTATTTGCGCTACCTCACATTTTTTGAAAAAACATTAACGCAAATAACGCAACAAAATCACTAAAAAAAGGGGAAAAATGACACTTTCCCCTTTTTGTCGAAAAATTTAATCCATAAAAATCAAATAATTAAAAATGGTCAACGCAAAAAATTGCGTTAAATTATCTTAAATATCAACAAATTAGCATTTTTTGTTTAAATCAAACAAAAATGGCCATTTTGGCCAGATCGAGTGTTGTAGCAT
>CAVHVI010000133.1:0-6205 GCA_963639245.1 Bacteroidaceae bacterium | reverse complement strand
CAATGGCAGGAATTGAGGAGAAGGTACGTGATATTGCACTACCTTTTATTGAAGCTGCTAATTTGGAGCTGTGGGGCATACGCTACCGCGGTGGCCGTGATCACGCAGTATTGCAGATCTTTGTAGAAGGTCCAAACGGCGTAGGCGTGGATGAATGTGGCGAGCTTTCAAATCTTATCTCACCTGCACTTGATGTCGCTGATCCTATAGCTCCTAAATATACTTTGGAGATCTCATCTCCTGGTATGGACAGAATTTTATTTACCGAAGATCAGGCAGCACGTTTTGTCGGATCACAGGTTAAATTTGAACTACAGATTGCCCAAGATGGCAAGCGCAAGTTCACTGCAACCTTGCAGAAAGTAGAGGATGGAGTTTTAACCGTCCTAACTGAAGACTCTCTTACCTTGGAGATTGCCTTTGCCAATATCCTGTTGGCACGTCTAGTTCCCGTCTTTGAGAACCCCAAGGATAAGAAGGGCAATAAAAAAGCTCACAAGAGCGCTATTAAGAATAGTGATACTCCTGTGGATACTTCCGACAGCAATCAGAGCACCAAATGAGGTTTTGAAAAATGGGTAAGGAAATCATTGCAATCGCCGAGGCTCTATCAAACGAGCGTGCCATTCCCAAGGAGAAGATCTTTGAGGCCCTCGAGCTTGCCTTAGCAACCGCTACTAAGAAGAAATATCCTGTAGATATTTCCGTGCGTGTAGCGATTAACCGTAAGGATGGCTCCTATGACACCTTCCGTCGTTGGACCGTAGTGGATACCGAAGGTCCTTTAGATAATCCTGCATCTGAGGTGTCTTTGGAGGCTGCCCGTATCGATCATGAGGGTGTTGCTACTGGTGATATCGTTGAAGAGCAGATCCCTTCAGTGGAGTTTGATCGTATTACTATTCAAACTGCCAAGCAGGTACTCTCACAAAAGGTTAAGGATGCTGAGCGTGAGCAGGTTATCTCTGAGCAGCGTGCCCATATAGGTCATGTAGTAAATGCCACTGTTAAAAAACAGACTCATGAGATCATGGTGATCGATCTTGGTGGCAATGCTGAGGCAGTATTAAAGCGTGATCAGCTGATCCCCCATGAGACCTTTGGTCGTGGCGATAGAGTTAAGGTCTTGATGGAGGACATTAAGACTGAGCAGGGTAAGGGGCCACAGATCATCTGCACTCGTACCTCTCCTGAATTTTTAAAGGAGCTCTTTTCAATTGAGGTCCCAGAGATCGGTGAGGATGTAATTGAGATCATGGGCGTATCCCGCGATCCTGGTAGCCGTGCCAAGATTGCAGTACGTTCTAAGGATCACCGTATCGATCCTCGTGGTGCATGCATCGGTATGCGTGGTGCCCGTGTGATGGCGGTATCTAATGAGCTTGCAGGTGAAAAGATCGACGTGGTGCTTTGGGATGAGAATTTAGCCCAGTATGTCACTAATGCTATGGAGCCTGCAGAGGTTTCCCGTATCGTCATCAACGAAGATCAGCATTCAATCTCCATTGGTGTTGCCGAGGATAATTTAGCTCTAGCTATTGGCCGTAATGGTCAGAATGTGCGTCTTGCTTCAGCCCTTTTAGGCTGGGAGCTTAAGATCATGACTGATCAGGAAATGGAAGAGGGCCTCAAGGCTGAGAACAACAAGATCTTAAAGGTATTTACCGAAGGCTTGAATGTTGATGATGAGTTTGCGCAGGCATTATCTGATGCAGGCTTTACCTCACTAGAGGAAGTTGCCTATGTTCCTTTAGAGGAACTTACTGCAATAGACGGCTTAGATGAGGAAACTGCTAAGATCCTACAGCAAAACGCTATCAATGCTGTTGATGCTAAGGCTAAAGAGCAGGTAGATGCTGGCTTATCTGAGCTTACTGCTTTAGAGGGCGTAGATGAGATCCTTGCTAAGCAGTTATTTGCTCACGGCATTAAGTCAGGTGACGATTTGGCCGATCAGGCAATTGATGATTTGACCGATATTGAAGGTCTTGATCCCAAGAGAGCCGGTGAAATCATTATGCAGGCTCGCAACGAGTATTGGTTTAAGGATTCTAAATAATAACGGGGTGCATCGAATATGAGTGAAGAAAATAAAGATAAGGCACAGACTCCGATGCGCATGTCGTTGTCTAAGAAAACCCATTCAACCCTAACCTTGCAGGGACAGGGCGGAAGAACTAAAAAGGTTCAGGTCGAGGTTCGCAAAAAAAAGGTGATCATCGATCCTAAGGAAATTGCAGCTCGTAAGCAAAAGGAAGCTGAGGAGAAGGCTCGTGCCGAGGCTGAGGCTTTAAGAATTGCTGAAGAAAAGCGTAAGGCTGAGGAAGAGCGCAAAGCATTAGAGGCTCAAAAAGCATTGGAAAAACAGAAAAAGGCAAAAGAGGCTGCCAGCGTTGCAGCTCGTGCTAATGCCCAAAAGGCTGATAAAAAGGATAAGGTTGAGGATGCCGCTACCTCCGAGCTTCGTCGTAAGCAGGAGCAGGAACAGCAGCGCAAGAATGAAGAAGAGGCAGCTCGTCTTGCCGAGGAGACACGTCGCTTAGCTGAAGAGAATGAGGCTCGCTGGGCTGCTGAGGAGGCTGCACGTTCATCAGGTGATAATGATGATGACGATGGTACCTCTAAGGTAGTAAGAGATGCTGAGGCTCAGCAGGAGATCGAGGCTGAAAACCGTGGCCGTCACCGCGATAGAGGTAATGGTGGTCAGGGCGGTCGTCAAAAGAATCAAGGCCGTGCTGGAGCTCAAGCTGAAGAGCGTGATCCTCGCGGTGGTAAGGGCGATCGTCGTAAGGGCGGTAAGGCTGGCAAGCTAAACTTTAAGGGCACTGCTAAGTTAAATCAGCAAAAGCACGGCTTTAATCGTCCTGCACAGCCTGTTACTCGTGATGTTGAGATCGGTGAGACCGTAACCGTTGCCGAGCTTGCTCAAAAGATGGCTGTTAAGGCCTCCGAGGTTATCAAGGTCTTGATGAAGCTAGGTGAGATGGTTTCCATCAACCAGGTACTTGATCAGGGAACTGCGCAGATTGTCGCTGAGGAAATGGGCCACAAGGTCGTTTTAAGAAAGGAAAACGAGCTTGAGGAATCTTTGCTCTCTGATAGAGGTGAGAGCCATGAGGCTGTTGCCCGTGCCCCAGTGGTTACCATCATGGGTCACGTTGATCATGGTAAGACTTCGCTTTTGGATTACATCCGTAAATCCAAGGTGGCCGCAGGTGAGGCCGGTGGTATTACTCAGCGTATCGGTGCATATCACGTTGAAACCCGTGGTACTGGTATTACTTTCCTAGACACCCCAGGTCACGCGGCCTTTACCGCAATGCGTGCTCGTGGTGCCCAGTGTACTGATATCGTGGTTTTGGTGGTAGCTGCCGATGACGGTGTGATGCCTCAGACTATTGAAGCTATTCAGCACGCTCACGCAGCTAAGGTACCTATCATCGTAGCTATTAATAAGATTGATAAGCCTGATTCTGATCCCTCAAGAGTTACCAACGAGTTAATTCAGCACAATGTGATCCCTGATACCATGGGTGGTGATACTCAGTTTGTAAATGTATCTGCTAAATCAGGTCAGGGCGTTGATCAGCTCTTAGAGAGCATCATGCTGCAGTCTGAAATGCTCGAGCTTAAGGCTGTTAAGGATGGCTTAGCTGAAGGTGTCACCATTGAATCACGCCTTGATAAGGGCCGTGGCCCGGTTGCAACTGTGCTAGTACGTCAGGGTACTCTTCACAAGGGCGATATCATACTCTGTGGTCTGCAGTTTGGTCGTGTTCGCTCTATGCGCAACGAGCATGGTAAGACTGTCGATGAGGCAGGTCCTGCAATGCCTGTTGAGGTCTATGGCTTATCAGGTGTGCCAGTTGCTGGTGATGAGGTAACTGCCGTACGTGATGAGCGTAAGGCCCGTGAGGTTGCCTTGTTCCGTCAGGGTAAGTTCCGTGAGCTCAAGATTGCCCGTCAGCAAAAGGCTAAGCTTGAGAACATGTTTAAGGACAATACCGCATCTGAGCTTAATATCGTGCTTAAGGCTGATACCCAAGGCTCTGTTGAGGCTATCTCTGATGCTTTATTGAAGCTTGGTAATGATGAGGTTAAGGTTGCAATTGTTGGCTCAGGCGTTGGTGGTATTACCGAAACCGATGCAACCTTGGCTACTGCATCTAACGCTATTATCATCGGCTTTAACGTGCGTGCTGATGGTCCTGCAAGACGCGTGATTGAGACTGAGGCTGTGGATCTGCATTACTACAGCGTGATCTATGACTTAATCGATGATGTTAAGCAGGCAATGTCTGGCCTCTTAAAATCCGAGGTTCGTCAGGAGATCATCGGTCTTGCTCAGGTACGCTCTGTATTCCATCACCCAAAGTTTGGCTCAATTGCCGGCTGTATGGTTTCCGAGGGTATAGTCAAGCGCTCAGCTCCTATCCGCGTGTTGCGTGATAACGTGGTTATTTACGAAGGCGAGCTTGACTCCTTACGTCGCTTTAAGGATGACGTTGCTGAAGTTAAATCTGGTCTTGAGTGCGGTATCTGCGTTAAGAACTACCAAGACGTACGCGAAGGCGATCAGATCGAAGTCTTCCAGAACGTTGAAGTTAAGCGTACCTTGGACTAATCTATGCCTAGATCCTATGGAAGAAATGAGCGGGTGGCATCGGCCATCCGCCGTGAGATAAGTTTAATCTTGCAGCACGAGATTAAAGATCCGCGTGTATCTAAGGCAACAGTTACTGAGGTTAACGTCTCTCCTGATCTTAGAAATGCGCGCATCTATATTTCGTTTTTGACAGACTCTGAAGATGAGATCAAGGCTGCCATGCAGGGACTTAAGAGTGCTAAGGGGTATTTAAGATCTACTCTTGCACAAAGGCTAAACTTAAGATACATGCCTGATCTCGATCTACGCTATGACAAGTTGCTCACTGATTCTATGCATCTTGATGCACTGATTGCTAAGGGCTTGCATAGGGATTAGCTGACTTAGTTGCGGTATAGAATGCTGAAGATACCCCTATGCCACAATTGCCATCGTGATCTGGCATAAGCTTCAATTTCTAAATCCTCTGATTTGTGTCAGGGGATTTATTATTTTTTGAAGATTGAGATCATTGTCAAAGGTATAAGCAAACAGTTGCGCTAAAATCTAACATATAAGTATAATAAAATTAGCCTACATAAGCTGTGCCTTTAACATCTGAATTTGTATCTACGTTTGATATCATGTGCTTATTGGGCATAATTTCCACATAAATTGATGTTGCACCTTTTTGTTAAATATTTTTTTAGGATCTGGTGCAAGGTGCCTAGGGCAGATAACTATGATCAATATTAAAGATATTGCCAAGGAATGTAATGTAAATCCTGCAACCGTATCTCGTGCCTTAAATGGAAAAAAAGGCGTGTCTGAAAGAATGCGACAAAGGATCATTGCCGTGGCGCAAACTAAGGGCTATTCAAGAAACCCCTTGGCCGCATCTTTAATTACCCATAAATCAGGGATCATAGGAGTGGTGGTGCCTGATATTACTAACCCCTACTATGCATCAGTGGTTCAGGGCGTAAACTCTATCTTACGTGCTAAGGGCTTTAGCACTTTACTTTGTGATTCACAACGCGATCCTAAGCAGGAAAAGAATTATTTTAATATGCTTTGTAACTATCGCGTGGAGGGAGTGATCCTCTTATCGGTTACCGCACGTGAAAGTGATTTAGCGGTCTTTTTCCAAAATAGCGTTAGGGTTGTATGTGTAGATAATTCTGTATCTAAGGCAGTATCATCTATCGTAAATGACAATTTTCAGGGAGCATTCGATCTTACCGAGCATTTGGTTTTAAATTGCAAGATTAAAAAGCTTGTAGCTTTGATGGGAAGCCCTCAGGCGGAAACTACGCGTCAAAGACAACGCGGGTGCAGTGAGGCTTTGCAGAAATTAAAACAGTTGCACATCTTGACTAGAGTCTTTTACATAGATGCTGAGTATGATAAGGCTTATAGGATCATGGATGAGATCATGGAGCAGGAGAAGCCGGATTGCATCTTTTGTGTAAATGATGTTGTTGCTATGGGAGTGTTCTCTTATTGCCTTAACAATGGGATCAAGGTCCCAGATCAGCTTAAGATTGCAGGCTTTGATGATATTGCAGCGTCATCCATGATCTCTGTTCCTTTAACTACAGTTCATCAAAGAAAATTTCT
>CAVHVI010000132.1:0-6266 GCA_963639245.1 Bacteroidaceae bacterium | reverse complement strand
GGCAACAGACTCTTTTATTATTTGCAGCCCATTGAACAATCTAAGCTACAGGAGCTAAGAAAGATACGTTGACATTTAAAGCATCAAAAAAGCTTTTAAATTCAGTACAGTATCTTTGATGCAAAATGACAACAACTTAGGAACAAGCTTATCCTTAGTACGCCCTCATAAAGCAAGCTTTACTTTACGCGGATCACAGCCTTATTGCCATTTCCCTGAGCCCTTAGGAAGCTTGCAGTATAGGTATTCTTAACCTCCGGGCCCTTATCCTGCTCACATAAAAAGGATCGATTGGAGATATCAAGGGATACTGATCCCTCACCACCTTCAATACGCTTGCCGTTTGAAAATTCCGCATAGATATAATAGATGGAGTTGTCAGTTGGGAGCTCAATTTTAGATACCTTGCCGCCCTCTGAGTTATACCAACCATCAGTCATCCAGGTCTTAGTGGCTCTATCAAGATAAGAGAAAGCAAAGGCTCCTTTAGAGGAGGTTTGATTATCAATAGTGATCTCAAGTGCCGATGCACCAAGGGATACGCTAGCTACAGTCGCAATGAGGGCAAGTTTAAATAAGTTTTTCATATAAATTCCTATCATTAGGCCTCAAAACATCCTGGACCTTGGGGCTTATCATCATGGTGATCACGTTTGTTATTATCCTTGGCTTGAGACTCATTTGAAGAGGACTCAAGATCCTTACCAACGCTATCACCTTGCATATCTTGAACATTTTGCATGTTTTTGTCCATAGCAACGTTGCAATTGCCTTCATGATTGCACTCATGATCATGTTTTTCCATCTCAAAAGGGTGTGCGCTATTTTCTTGAGCCCCATTTTGAGCGTTATTCTTATGCTTGGCATATTTTGCCTTAAAGCCCTCAAGACCAATCACAGCTAGCTCCTTTCTGAAGGCATGGCTAAAGGCTCCAACATATAATAGCGGGAACACTAGCATCAGCGTATAGGAAATAGGCAGATAAATAAAGAATTGAGCCAGGATCAAAACTGCCACAATGGTATTTGCGAAGGCGCATAAACGCAGAGCTGATAAAAACGCTACTCTTATTCTGAAGATAAAGAGCATCATAAAGCGACTGATGCAGGCGGTGAGCAGAGTATTAATAAGTAGTAATACTAATGACCACAGCACCATGGCCGACCAGATTAATCTTGTGGAGGCATTTAGCACTTCATCTATCACCTGCGCCATCTGCATGGGATTGAAGTTAGTGCCAGTTTCAAATACTGAGTTATAAGTGATCTCCGCATCGCCCTTTTCGGTGTGTACCGTTATAGCTGATGATTTAAATTCAACCGGCGCACTTAAAGCATCCCCGCTTAAAACCTCGTTATTAGTATTAAAGACGATTGCTGGCCTGCCACTTGAGCTAGTAATTACCTTATAGGCATCCTGCTCATTATTTGGCGAGAGCGTGCCATTTTGATCAAGATAAGACGGAGGCAATTGCGCTACTAATTTTGATAATTCCAAGCTCTTAAAATAATCCACTACTTCCATGGATTTATAGGTTGCAGGAATTGCAAAGACAGCACTTAGGATAAAAAGATAGAGAAAGCCTGTTCCTCTAAGCTCAAACAAAACCTTAAAATAAAATTGCTTTGAAAAAAGCGCCTTTATCGGAAATAAAAGATAATCTGTAAAATTTTGAGTATTAAGACGCATATAAGTCTCCTGATTTTTCAAAGTATATCAGCCCCGCCATACTTAGTGAACACCCAACTATTCATGTATTAAGTACGAGTTTGTAAAACGCTCTTGCAACACTTCAAATTTCTGTCTCTTTTTACAAAAAAAGTTAGCCTAGTCTTACCTAAAAAATGCTCTACCATGCTTGGTATTTGCTACAATCTGTCCAGTTTTAAAGATTAAGGATCGATCATGACACTAACTCCAGTACAAGCCTTAGCGCAGCAATTAGTACGCATCAAATCAGTAACTCCTAACGATAATGGTTGCCAAGATATTATTGCCAAGCTTTTAGAGCAAGCGGGCTTTCAAATAGTTAGGCTCAATGAAAATGGAGTCTCCAACATCTTTGCAACTCATGGAGAGGGACGTCCCTTTGCTATGTTCCTAGGTCACACTGATGTGGTGCCCGAGGGCGATCTTGAGCAGTGGGATCACGATCCCTATTGTGGCGACATCTTCGATATGGATGGTGAGCCTTGCCTTTACGGTCGTGGCTCTGCAGATATGAAAGGTGGCGATGCTGCTGCAGTAATGGCTTTGCTTGAATTTGTCAAAAGCGTTCCTAATCATAAGGGTACTGTTGGTCTTTTAATTACCTCAAACGAGGAAGGAGACGCCGTAGGTGGTGTACCTCACTGCGTTGAATATTTAAAAGAGCACGATCTGATCCCTGACTATTGCCTCATTCCTGAACCTTCATCGGTTAAGGTCTTTGGCGATGAGATTAAGAATGGTCGTCGTGGCGATATCAATGTCACCATCACCGTACACGGCGTGCAAGGTCATGTGGCAGTGCCTGAAAGTTGCGACAATGCCGCTCACCATGCAGCCGACTTAATCACGGCGCTTGTAGATAACCCCATTGATAAGGGCTCTGATTTCTTCCCACCTACCTCTTTCCAAGTGTCAAACTGTCACTGTGGTACTGGTGCTGATAACGTAGTCCCAGGAACCTTTGTCATGCGCTGCAACTTCCGCTTTAATGATTTAGAAGATCTTGAGAAGATCCAACAGCATGTCTACAAATACGCCAAGAGAGTTAACTGCAAGGCAGATTATGATTGGTCTTATGAAGGCCCCTATTTCCTAACCAAGGAAGGCGAGCTTTTGGATATCATGTCTGAGTGCGTAAGACGCGTGGTTGGCAATATTCCTAAATTTACCACCTCAGGTGGCACCTCCGATGGTCGCTTTATTGCTCCTCTTGGAGTGCAGACTATTGAGTTTGGACCGATCACCGAGACCATTCACCGTGCCAACGAGCATGTATCCTTAAAATCTCTACAGAGACTTCAGGATATCTATGCTATGGCTTTATCTAAGCTCTTCTCTTAAGCTTAAATTTAAGGGCCTTTACTGAGCCCTTAATTGTATCTCTCTATTCAGTGAAGGCCTTTTCCAATGCGAGAACGGCCTTTTCTATATTATCCTTAGGCACTGAGGCATAGGAGATCAAAAACCATCCTTTAAACTCCTCCTTATTATGCTCACTGTATTGGGATAAAGAGGAGATCTTTATGCCATTGGCCAAGGCCTTTTTAATTGTCTCCTCATCGCTTAATGTGGAGTTTAGCTTTAATAAAAAATGCAGTCCAGTATGAGCATTTTTTATCTCACAGCAATCTTTAAGTTTACTTTTATCTATAAACTTTAATAAAAGCTCTCTTTTCTCCTCATTTAACCTGCGCAGTCTATTAATATGTAACTCAAAATCACCATTTTTTATAAATTCTGCCAAGGTATATTGCTCAAATGAGGGCACGCTTGAGGAGTAGCCGGCAAATTTTTCATAAAATTTGGAGATAAGCGAGGATGGCAAGACCATATACGCCACACGTATGCTTGAGGATAAAGTTTTAGTAAAGGTATTTACATATATAACCTTGCCTTCTGCATCAATACTTTGCAAAGTGGATAACGGACGGCCTTGTAGCCTAAATTCAGAATCGTAATCATCCTCAATGATATAGCGATTATCCTTGGCAGATACCCAGCTTAAAAGTTCATAGCGTCGCGATACTGGCATCACAATGCCAGTTGGGAATTGATGCGAGGGAGAGATATGCACCACGGACGCCGAGCTCTCTGATAACTCTTTATACGATAATCCATTATCATCCACCGCAATTTTTATGCAATGTACATTAAAATTTTTATAAATTGCATCAGTACGTCGATAGCAGGGATCCTCTGAGGCATAGACTAGATTAAAGCCTAAAAGCTGAATAATAAGGCCAAGCAAATACTCCGTACCTGAACCAATCACTATCTGCATAGGATCGACCTTCATACCATGAAAATCACGCAAATGCAGAGCTATAGCCTGTCTTAAAGCAAGAGCACCGCCTGTTGGGATCTTAGAGAGTAGTTCCAAGCGCTTTTCATTTAAAAGCTTGCGTAAAATCCTACTCCAGCTTTTAAAGGGGAAATCGTTAAGATCAGTCTCTGCCGAGCAAAAATCAGCAATTAGATCTGATTTAACTTTAGGTAAATTCGCAATATCTTTATTAGCAAAGGCAACTTCAGAGCTAGTTTCAAAATCTAAATCCTTTGCCTTTTTTTGAGGCATTACACTTAAATCACTTACGTAATAGCCTTTTTTAGGCATAGAAAAGATATAGCCCTCATCTAAAAGCATAGCATAGGCATTCTCAACGGTAAGCACACTTATACCCAGATTTTGCGCAAAGCTTCTTTTAGATGGCAGGCGCGCACCTGATCGCAAAATGCCTGCGCGAATGTCATTTCTTATGCATTTATACAAGGCAAGATAGAGCGGATCTGGACTACTTTTTGAAAGATTATAGGTAAGCATGATCTAAATTTAATCCTCATCTGACCTTACTGACTATATCGCAACTGAGTATTTTAATAAAGTCAGATCTAGTAAAAAATCAGCTCATAAGATTTTTGGAGAAAAAAAATGACTGATTTTAACGATAGATATAAGCTCAATAAGGAATTGGCCCAGATGTTAAAGGGCGGCGTGATCATGGATGTCACTACCCCAGAGCAAGCAAAAATTGCAGAAGAAGCAGGAGCCTGTGCGGTGATGGCGCTTGAGAGGATCCCTGCCGACATCCGTGCTGCAGGTGGTGTTTCGCGTATGTCCGATCCGGCCATGATCAAGGGTATTCAAGAGGCCGTATCCATCCCCGTGATGGCCAAATGCCGCATCGGTCATTTTGTAGAGGCACAACTACTAGAGGCTATCGAAATTGACTATATCGATGAATCCGAGGTGTTATCTCCTGCAGATGATGTGTATCACATCAACAAACGTGAATTTAAGGTGCCCTTTGTTTGTGGTGCAAAAGATCTTGGAGAGGCACTACGTCGCATCAATGAAGGCGCATCCATGATCCGTACTAAGGGTGAACCTGGAACTGGCGATATTATTCAAGCTGTGCGTCACATGCGCATGATGAATAAACAGATCGCACAGCTATCCTCCCTACGTGAGGATGAGCTTTATGAAGAGGCTAAGCGTCTGCAGGTGCCCTATGAGCTAGTTAAAAAGGTTCATGACACTAAACGTCTTCCAGTAGTGAATTTTGCTGCAGGTGGTGTAGCAACTCCTGCTGATGCGGCCTTAATGATGCAGTTAGGCGCTGAGGGTGTATTTGTTGGCTCAGGTATCTTTAAATCAGGCGATCCTAAAAAGAGAGCAGCCGCCATCGTCAAGGCTACCACTAACTTTAGAGATGCCAAATTAATTGCCAAGCTTTCTGAAAATCTAGGTGAGGCTATGGTTGGCATCAATGAGTCTGAAATTGAAATTCTGATGGCAGAGCGTGGCAAATAATCGCCCTATTCCTTTCATTTTTAAGGTGTTTTTATGAAGATTGCGGTATTGGCCCTGCAAGGGGCCTTTATCGAGCATGAAAAAATGCTTGATAGCTTAGGAGTAAGCTCCTTTGAAATAAGACAGGCATCAGATCTTGAGAGATCCTTTGATGGACTCATTCTACCTGGTGGTGAAAGCACGGTTATGGGCAAGCTTTTAAAGGAGCTTAAGATCTTTGATGAGCTAAAAGATAGGATCGCGCATGGACTACCGGTGCTTGCAACCTGCGCAGGTCTTATTTTACTGGCATCAAAGATTGAAAATGACGAGAAGAGTTATTTTAAGACCCTTGATGTTACGGTTAAGCGTAACGCCTTTGGCAGACAGCTAGGAAGCTTTCATACTACTGATACGATGCTAGGGATTGGAATTGTGCCCATGACCTTCATCAGAGCACCGATCATCACCGAGGTTGGATGCAATGTAGAGATCCTTGCAACCGTGCAAGAGAAGATCGTGGCAGTTAGAGAGGAAAATCAACTAGCGCTGGCCTTCCATCCTGAGCTTGATGATTCTTTAATGATCCATGATAGCTTCATCAAAAGCATTGGGCATTAAGCGAAGATCACTCAAGACTGCTAGCCCTGATCGAAGTCTAACAGTTGTTCTTAAGGATCACGCGCGCCTTTCTAGCTAAAAGCGTGCAAGGGATCCTAAGTTCTGAACATATTTAAAACACTACCCGATCGCAAAGCCCCGCAT
>CAVHVI010000131.1:0-6306 GCA_963639245.1 Bacteroidaceae bacterium | reverse complement strand
GAACTAACCTTAGTGCATCAGGACGGTTATATGTCGTAACTATTAGTGAAATTAGCATGGGGTTTTAGATCCTACCGTTATGTTGATGGAGGGCACGTAATTTTAGATATTTTTCCATGGTGTAAAAGGCATGGAGCGCACAAAACTCAAAGCCAAGTTTACCATCTAAAAAACCTAGATGTATGAAGTACATCTTTATAAATCCCCATAGGGGCTTTAAGATAATGCCTGAGATAAAGCTAGATCTCTTGCCCTTTTCATAATATTTTTGCGCAAGCAAAGTAGTGTAGTAGTTCATCTTATTAAGATGAGTCTCCCAACTTTTATAGGGAAAGTGGATAAGCTTGCCTGAGAGCTCTACTTTTGGCGCGGAGGTTTTTAGTCTTTCGTGTACGCATCCTTCATAATAAGCACCATCTTTCTTAAAGACGCGCTCCACCAGATCAGGTCTTAGCACCCCATGTAAAACCTTACCTGCCTTAAAATGATTTTCACGAGATATTAGGGCACAGGCATTTTTATTTTCTAGAACTAATTGCTTTATTTCAGATGCTAATTCTTCAGTGATACGCTCATCAGCATCAAGCATCATGAGCCATTCGTGCTTGGCGTTTTTAATGGCAAAATTGCGCTGGGCTGCATAATCGTTGTTTAGCGGACGCTGTAATATTCTTGCACCAAATTTAAGCGCAATTTCATCTGTTTTGTCCTGAGATCCGCTGTCTATCAATAGGATCTCATCTGCAAAGGTTGCAGAGGAGAGGCAGTCTTTTATATTCTCTTCTTCGTTGTAGGCCATGACTACAACGCTAATAGGCAACTTTTCCATGCAAATGTTCTCATAATGTATTGTTTAGCAAGGAGCTATTCTATTCCATTGCTGAAAATTACTTGATAAAAAAGGTAATTTTTTTTACGTCTACACTGTATGCTAGTTAAAAAATGAGAGCTCAATGACACTTTTGAATAATTTCTTCACTACAGTTACGTCGGTCTTTGCTATGATCTGCCCAAGTTAAACCATGCTTAAAGAGGAAATTTAAATGCTAGCAACTGCTTTGGAACTTGCTGAGAAGTATGATTATTTGGCCCCTAAATTCAAGGCCTCCTTTAAATGGCTTCGTGAGAACGACATCAAGAGCTTAGCTGATGGTCGTTATGAGATCGCAGACGGCGTTTTTGCTTTAGTTCAGCGTTACACCACCGTTCCTGCAGGTAAGGAGCGTTTTGAGGCTCACAAGGATTATTTTGACATTCAGTACCTAGCTGATGGTCAGGAAACCTTTGGTGTTGCTTTGACTAAGGATGGTGTTTTGGAAGAGTCCAAGCCTGAGAATGACTGCTACTTCTATAAGACTCCTGACTTCTATACTCCAGTAAATCTTAAGGCTGGCGACTTTGTTATCGTTCCTCCTGAGGAAATCCATGCACCTCGTGCTTCCTATCAGGGCAAGGAGCAGCCTGTGGTTAAGGTTGTTGTTAAGGTTAAGCTCTAAAATTATCCTTTAAACTATTCCTTTCAAAATGATGAAGAGGCGGGACTTTAAGCTCCGCCTTTTTTATTACCTGTGTCTGATTCTATGTGAATATCGTCAGATATCAATACTCGATATCACTTACTTTAAAGTACGCTTTGCTGTGGCAGTTGGGACAATGATCATCATTGTTTATACAGATATTGAGTTTAAGTTTCTTTTCTCTTTCCACAAAAAATGGTGCACTACATCTGCTGCAATATACTACGTAAACTTGATCGTGTAATAACAGCTCTAGCAGTTCAAAAATATCTTCGATATGGGGAAAAAATTCGAGGAAGAAGGACTTTGACCAGTATTTAAAATACATGGCATTGTAAACCTCGCGTACACAGAGATAACAGGCAGTAGCGATCACATATGATACTGAGTGCGGGAGATTTTCTACTTCAATTGGACGGAATCTTTTGATATTGACGTTGAACATGACACGCATGCACATGCAGTATAAGGAAATAATGAGGCTGGCAAAGCGACACTTGTTATTATTTAGCGTCATTTTACGCCAGCCTATAGGATCTGAGCGGTAATTGCCGTTTTTATTCGTATCTCTTCCCGAAATCTTGACTAGGCGGTTGTATTTATACACTCCGGATTTAAAAATCTTTCTTATCCTCTTTTCGTTGACATTGGCACTAAGCATAGCTAAGAGCACCTGTTCCTTCATTTGATCACAGGTATTAAAGCGATATTGCATACGATAGATGCGATTTGGCTCGTGTAGCATATGCTCGATGACGTTCAACAATGCGCCCTTGCCATAGTTATTAAGCACATAAAAGAAGTCATCAGAGGATTTGCCAAAGAGGATCAGATCACTAAATGCGAGATCCATACTGGCATCAGAGTAATTAACAAATTTGGATAAATGGTGTACGACGGGATCATTAGGCCCTTCAGGTTCAAGTTTTAGTGGTTGATCGCTATTAAGGCCAAAAAGCTTGGGAGAGTTAATAAAAAGATGACTTTCGAGCTCTTGAGCATTAGAGAGGCTGGGCCTTAGATAATTGGGAATGATACTGTTAATGATGTTGTACGAACTAGGAAGGTTTTGACTACTGTCATGGGCTAGGGCATTATTCCAAGCGGTAAGTATTTTGTTGTTTAGCTCTAGTTGGGATGCAGTCTTTTTTCGTTTTAAGACTCTTGTTTTTTTAGCACCTGGTTTGGTAATAGCATGTGGTGCTATTTTTGGGGGAGTTATGTTGCCGCTAGGCTGCGTAACTATAGTTTCCATCAGATCTTACCTTCCGATCCTTCCAAATTTTTAAAGAAGATTATCATGGCTGATAAAACATAACTGTACATAAATGGTATGTAAGTTATGATCTTAACTATAGTCTCTTTTGTAGCAAAAACACCAAAAAGCTAACATTTTTGCCACCGTATTTTGATACTGATCACAAAAAATGATAAAGAATTTCAAAATAACTAAAGTTTTCGTGGCGTATATGATTTTAAAGCCTTAGGTGAACAAATGATGATCACGCAAGCTGCAATAATTAACATGGCGCCACCAAAATAAAATAGCATGGGCACGCCAAAGCTTGCGGCAATAAAGCCTCCAATCAAAGGTCCCGATCCGGCTCCTCCTTCTTGGAATGAATATAAAAGTCCAAAGGCAGTAGCTCTTTCATGAGGCTTGGTTACTTGTACTAATAAGGCATTTACCATGGGGACGATGCCGGCGATGCACAGTCCGGTTATAAACTCAAAGATAGCAAAGGGGATCAAGGTTGTAGGTAAGCCCATCAAGGCATAGAAAAGGGCTGAGCTTAGCATGGCGATGATCATGCATTTGTAAAATCCATAGTGTTGTCCCTTAATTCCCCAAATGGGAGCTGCAATAGCTCCAGATATACCCTGCAAGGAGAAAACTAAGCCTGATAAAACAATACCGGTGCTACTGTTACCTGAAAGCTCGTTTACATATGGGGTAAGGATCGCAGCCTGTAGCATTAAAAAAAGAAAGGCTGCCGTGGAGATGCATAGCACCGTGAGTACCGGACGATTTTTTAAAAGCTCCATCACGCCTACGTGAGCTTTTACGGGGGCAGATGGTTCTTCTTTTAAAGTGGCGCGCTTAGGCTCATGAATGAAGATGAGACTTAATAAGGTTACTAAGCTTAAGGCACTGGTGGTAATAATAAAGGTATAGCGGACGGATAGATATTGTGCGATCACACCTCCTGCAAGTGGGCCAATGACAGTGCCTAAAATATTCATGCTCTGTAACAGTCCCATGGTAAATCCTGTTTTCTCCTTGGGAACTGTTTCTGAGGCCATGGCCAGTAGCACGGGGGTAATGCCACAGGCAAAGCCCATAAAGCAGCGTGCAAAGAAAAGCTGTAGAGGCGTTTGCACAAAGATACACAAACAATAGGAAATTGCGAGCATGGAGCTTGCTCTAAGCAGCATCAGTTTGCGACCAAAGCGATCGGCAATTTTGCCCCATACAGGAGAGAGCAAGCAGGAAAAAACAAATTGAATGGAAAAGCAGGCGGAGGACCAAAAGGTAAGATCCTCTTTAGGACAGCCTAGATCGTTTTGTAAATAGACTGGCAAAAAGGGGAACATGAGGGTATAGCTACCTGACATTAAAAGCCAGTCTAGGCAAAATACAGTGAGGGCTATTTTCCATTGTTTCATATGAGTTTGAACCTTTTTAAAAAGGTAGAGTTTCTTATTTAAAGCACCGCGATCATACGCCTAACTTTTTAAAGCGCTAATTATATGCCTCTTAGCTTTTGATGCAGGATAAGAATTTTTTGTAGGCCTAAAAATTTCCTGTGCTATATGATATTTTGAGCAATGAGAAGCTTGATGTAGGCATAAAGCTATGATGATCATTTTTATTTTGAAGATTTGGGGATGGTAGTAAGTGTCCAATTTTATTGAGCGCATGTGGTATGAAAAAAATAGCTTTTGTGCAGAAGCGCTGTCCTTTGCTTTACTTCCTTTATCTGCAACCTTTAAGCTTATAAGTGCCAGGCGTCGCCTAGGATATCTTGAGGGAAAAAAATCAAGCTCTGCACCCAAGGTACCCGTGATCATAGTAGGAGGCATTACCGTTGGCGGCAGTGGTAAGACACCACTTTCAATTGCGCTATTAAAGTATCTAAGCTCTCAAGGATTTACTCCAGGCCTTATCTCTCGTGGCTACAAGGGACACAGTAACAATTATCCCTTGTTAGTTGAGGCTGACACCGATGCTAAGCTTTGTGGGGATGAGCCCTTATTAATTAAGCTAAGCCTTTTAGATAAGGCTAAGGTGATGGTTGATCCTATAAGATCAAGAGGGGCAGAGGCTTTAGCATCACTTGGCTGTGACATTATTTTATCTGATGATGGTATGCAACATTATGCGCTACAACGCGACGCTGAAATAGTAGTTGCCGATGGCGTAAGGCTTTTTGGCAATGAAAGACTGATGCCTGCAGGACCCTTGCGTGAAGGACTATGGCGATTAAATACAGTTGATATGGTGGTGTTAAATGGTGGAGAGAAAACACTTAATAATGCTTATCGCTTTCATTTAATGCCTGCATCACCTAAGGGTTTAAATGACTATACTAAAGAGATCCTTAAAAATAGGGCTAAGATCTATGCCTTAAGTGGTATAGGCAATCCCTCACGCTTTCATAATACCTTGCAAGGCTTAGGCTTTGAAATTATAAAATCAATTGAGCCTGGCGATCACAAGACCATATCCTATGCAGAATTAGCAAGTCTTGCTTTAGAAAATCCAGTGGTGATGACAGCTAAGGACGCTGTAAAATACAAAAATTGTAAGATCTCTAACCTTTTCGTGCTGGATGTAGAGGCTCATTTAGATGATAATTTTAAAAGTGCTTTTTTAAGGCTTGTTAAGAAGGCTCAAAGCAGAGCTCAAATGAGATCACAGAAATTAAATTAAGGAACAATCATGGCCGAATATGTAGTAGCTATCCCTGCGCGATATGCATCAACCCGCCTTCCGGGCAAGCCCTTGGCTGCAGTTGCCGGCAAGCCTATGATACGTGTAGTGTGTGAGCAGGCGCTAAAATCTGGAGCATCCCGTGTAATTGCTTGCGTGGATGATGAAAGAGTGGAGCAGGTTTTAGCAGGATGTGGTGCTGAGATCTGCATGACCTCTCTTGATTGTAAGTGTGGTACCGATCGCATCGCACAAATGCTTGAGAAGACTAACATGCCTAAGGACACAGTTATAGTTAATGTGCAGGGTGATGAGCCGCTTATAAATCCTGGACACATCGATCAGGTGGCAGAGCTACTTTTAAGCTCGGGAGCGGATATGGCTACCCTTTGTGCCAAGATCACCTCTATAAAGGATGTCTTTGATCCTAACTGCGTCAAGGTAGTGATGGATAAGAATGGTACTGCCTTGTATTTTTCCCGTGCTCCTATTCCATATGAGCGTGACAATTTCTCCAAAGGCGAGGTAAGTGAGCTCAAATTCTCCCATTACCATCATATAGGTATTTATGCTTATAAAGCAGGTACCGTGCTTGACTATACCAAAAGAGCACAGGCTGAAATTGAAAAGTGTGAATCCTTAGAGCAGCTACGTCTTATGCATTATGGCTTTAAGATCGCTGTGGGAGTAACTGCAACTCCTCCTGAAATAGGCGTTGATACTAAGGAAGACTTAAAGCGCGTAAACGAGATCTTAGCTCACAAATAACCTCCTTCCTCGTTATCTATTTAAGTATCCTTAGGATCTAAATTAAGCCCTCTACCTTGGAGATTTTAATATCAGGTAGAGGGCTTC
>CAVHVI010000130.1:0-6317 GCA_963639245.1 Bacteroidaceae bacterium | reverse complement strand
CTTTGCCTCTGCGCATAGATATTTACAGCGGCCTCCCCCCAAACTGCCTTAAAGGTCATGAAAATAATTTTATTTTTAAGAAGATCGTGTGTTTTTCTTGCTATAAAAAGCAGTCGCATCTTGTTTATTAGATACGTTTGCGTGAGATTTGAGCAATAACCATTTGTTATATAAAAGGAAAACGAATGTTGTTTGAATCAAACACGCAACGGCGTTGAGCTCAAAAACAGGGTAGATAATGATGGAGGCTATAAATTAATAAAACAACATAGGAGTGATTTATGAAGCCTCTCAAAAGACTCAAGCCTAAGCCCTATATGGCAGATTTGTTTTTGCTCCCCCTTATTCAAATTGCCCTGCTACTAACTCTCCCTCGCGATCCTTTCTTATTAATAGGCACCTTAGCGCTCCTCTTTATCTTGCCTGAGCCCTATCTTGAGATGTTTAAGGACTATCTTTCAAAAAGAAAACATCTACGCTTTAAGACACTTAAGCGCGATGATCTTGATTTCATCGTTGTAAGGCACAGTGAGGCGCTCTATTTAGGACAAGGCTTTGAATTCATGCCACAGCATACCTCAAAGCTCATGCGGGTATTGTCAAAGGATAGGGACAATTTAAGAGGCTGTGGCCATAGCCATGGCAGCATTGCTATTCACAATGTTAAAGGGAGCTTTAATTATGAGCCCCTACTGCAAGATCTTGCTGATCTCAACTCGCATACGCTTATCTTTGGGACTACTGGCGCCGGAAAAACACGTATGCTCGATCTATTAGCCTCTCAAGCCGTCATGCGCGGGGATACCGTGATCGTGCTCGATCCCAAAGGAGATCTTGATCTTAGGGATAACCTCTATAAGGCCTGCCTTATAAATAGGCGCCAGAAGGTATTTAGACTCTTTGATCTTGGTAATGTGGCCTCTGACAAATGCTCACGCTTTAATGTACTAGGATCCTTTGATAACGTTACTGAAATCTCCTCCCGCATTGCCTCCTTAATGAGTGCTGCCGGATCGGGTGAGAACTTTAAAAGTCATGCGCTAAATGCCCTGACCTCAAGCTTAATTGCCCTAAAGCTTGATCATGAGCTAAAGGAGCTTGATAAAAAACAGAAAGCTCATAGCAGTTCCAAGTCAAGCACCTACACATCTTCAGCATCTACGCTTAATCCTAGAAACATCAAATGCGATGATGATCTGATCTTTAAGCATCCTTGCAATTATGGCATTACCCTAGCCTCCATCCGCGATGTGCTCTCTGATTTTGATAGCTTTAAAAGGATACTTCTTAGGTATTTTTTAAAGCAAGTTCAAGACAGCGGAGATGATGAGCTCATACAAAGCTTTACCTCCATGCCCTATAAATGCCGCGCCTCTATTGCGCCATTAAAGGAGCTTTATCACACCCTACTTGATAAAAGGATTTTAAAAGAGAGCAATGCCGATCTCGATCTGCTATTTAGTACGGCTAATCTTGATAAAACCTTCTATGGCAAGGTAACTGCCGGTATTTTGCCCAAGCTCAACTCGCTCTCAGCAGGCGATCTTAAAAAGGCCTTATCCCCTGACATGGGCATATCCTTTGACAGCATCATCAAAGAAAATGGCGTGCTCTATGTCTCCTTGCGCACCTTAGTAGACTCTGAAACTGGCGCGAATCTTGGAAAACTCATGCTCGCTGATCTCTGTGCGGTAGCTGGCAAGATTTACAAAGAGGATGATATCTCCACCATACACACCAGAGACTATGATCATGAGCGCTATCAAAAAGCTCAGGCCTTCTCGCAACTAAATACCCCAAAGCAGGATAAAAAGAGAGTTTGCATCTTTATAGATGAGGCCTCCGAAATACTATGTGAAAGCATGGTACAGCTTGCCAATAAATCTCGTGGTGCAGG
This sequence comes from Bacteroidaceae bacterium, assembly GCA_963639245.1. GTDB lineage: Bacteria > Pseudomonadota > Gammaproteobacteria > Enterobacterales > Succinivibrionaceae > Succinivibrio. Next base: position 4,420 of record CAVHVI010000130.1, on the reverse strand, counting down.
CTTTGCCTTAACCTTAGTTACCCAGACCATCGCCGATTTTGTTAAGCATGGCGGCTCAAAGGCTGATGCTGAGCAGATAATCGCCAACGCCAATACCTTAATATCCATGCGCATTAAGGATGGTGAGACCTGCGATGCCGTAATAAAGCGCATGCCGATGATTTACGTTGAAGAGCGCACTACTACCAGAAGCTTCTCAAGACTAAGCGATCGCTACCATATCTCAAAAAGCGCAATCGAGCGTGAGGTCCCGTTAATTCCTGCAAGTGCGCTCGAGCTTCTGCCAGATCTTGAGTACATTGCCACCCTTGCTGATGGGCGTGTGATTAAGGGGCTCATTCCCTTTTTAATAGATGATGATCCCCAAAAGGAGCAACAAAATAAGCAACAAGATGAACAAAACTCTGCCGCCATCGGATGCTCCAAGCCCAAGCGCAGCTATATCAAAAGGCATGAGGCACAGCTTTATAGCTCAAGTCCACTCTCCTTTTTAGATGAGCTCAAGGATTGTCTGCAGATCCTAAAGCAGGATCTAAAGCAAACGGCTCTGCTGCAACGCTTAATGAAGCGGATCGATAACCACACTAAGGCCAACAATACTCACAAGTTCAATCAAAAGGATCCCATTTATAAGCACTAACGTGATGCGATCATGTAGTTTTTTTGAAACTTAACATTTAACCAAACAAACATAGGTAAACAAAACAAGCATAGGAAGATAAGGATATGAGAATAATAAGAAACGTGATGATGTTAGGCCTACTCATGCTCTTGTGGGTTGCTCTCTTTGCAGGAGGGTTTAATGCCAAGTACCTAATCTCAGGAGAGCTTAGGCTTCTTGAGACACTCAGCGCAAGCTCAAATTTAGAAAGTGCAAGCATGGTTCTAAGGCTTGCCGATCTGCTTTATGAAAATAACGACTCCATAAAGTTCTTTGGCGCGCGTGAATTTAACAAGCTCATCTTTATCAGGCTGTTGATGCCGCTCTTTTGCTTTAAGTGGTGCCTGCTACTCTTTGGGATCATGAGCTTTAAGATCTGGCATAACGTCAATAAGCAGGAGCACTGGATGATAGATCTTAATGTCTCTGTCAAAATTCTTGATCATATTTCACTATGGTGGTGCCTAATAATACTGGCTTTTCTAAGCACGCAGCTGCAGTTTGTGGCCTCCTACTTAATCTTTATCATCGAGGCCTTGATGGTGTTCAAGCTAGGCTTCATGCTCGCTAACAGCTACCTATGCCAAAGCCTATTTGAAAGACGCTTTAATAGCTAGTATGGATCAGGAGAAGCTCTCCATACAGGGCATACACAAGCCCACAGCTTAATAAACGCCCCCTCTGCCAAAGAGCTCTGGGGGGCGGATGATTGAGCCAAAGGTGCGGATAACTGAGCCATAAGCACAGATCGTCAAACATAAGGCGCGGAAAGTAGCAAAGCTTAAGATGCGCAAGCTTAGCTACTTTCAGCATCGCTCAACAGCAAACCTTTTTGCATTAACGCTGTTGGCGGTGTTCGTATAGGTGAAATGGAGCGTGCGCGTAGCTGATTTTATTAACTCTAAGTGATAATGACTAAGGCTCTTGAACGTTTGCCTAAGGCGCAGTTAACCTGCACTCTTCCCATGAAGATGGAGGTTAACCGTATTTCTCAGACTCTTCAAAAGCCGCGTCTCATTAACCTCCATACTCGGCTTTAATCTAGCAACAGTGCTTTACCATCACTTCTGTAAAAGGAGAGCGTACCTACTCTCTTTACTGCTTTTTGCAAGGATCTAAACTTACATACCAACTTACTCAAGCGCGACGCCGTTATAGACTATGGGCTTGCGACGCGATCTGCCTAATAACAAGGCAGTAATGGTCTCATACTCCTTAAAGCCCTCAAAGGTCTGAGGACCTACTGCACCTGATAAATAGGAAACAGAAGGCAGTGATAACGTCAGCACCATGGAAAGCTTCTTTAAATAACGGCTATGCATGAGCTCACAGAGTATTTTCTGCATAAAGGTACTTAAGCCCTGACCACTTTCACACAGGCCATCGACCACTAATAAAGATGCCGTGCAATAGCGCTCCCAATCATCATTACGGCGTTTTAGATCGCTATTGTCTTCGCTTCTTGAAAATAGCTTACTGCGCTCAAGCATCGAGGGGGTAATGATACAGACATCCTTAAAGTTATTGTCCTTATTAGACTCTGTAAGCCAAAAATCGGCCATAGCGTTAGCAAGCACGCTTTTACCACTGCCAGGACCACCACATAAAAGGAATAAGGAAGGAGGCTCAGGCTTTACAATATGCACTTGACAAAAAAGCCTTCCATCATGAATTGCCTGATAATTGGCAGCATCGGTTGCTAAAACACCAAAATTCCATACTGGATCTATTCTGCCCGATTCACGCGTACGCTTGATAAAATCATCACGTTGCTTTTTATTGCGCGCGGCAAGCTCCATGCTCGCAATAGCAGTCTCCTCGGCGCGCATTTCTCTTGGGGTACGCATGGTCATGTTCTTAGCAATGGCCTCTAAATCTATCTTAGAGCCATTGCGCTTTTGAATGGCGTTGATTTCAGCAAGCATGGAATCAAAGGCCGATTTTAGATGCTCACTAGGCTTTTTTACCTGCGCGCGATCATTTACGCTTGCGGAATTATCTTTAGGATCATTGATGTTATCAGTCATAAGCACAATTTCTCAAAATCTGTATTTAGGCGTGGTAAGCGTAGCTTTGCAAAGGCATAACCAAGAAAAATACTGTATAACAAATAGTTACTAAGCATTTTCCAAGGTAGTACGGTATTGCCTTAGCTCTTCTATAAAATTCTGACGCTTATGGACATCAAAGAAGCACTCACCATGCTTGTACCAGAAATTCCTCATATAAGAGGACATCTTGGGGATATGAATTGCTGATAGGTCTACAAAGGGATATTGGCGCTTGGCTACATCCTCTTCAGAGTAAGTTTCATGAAGCTTTATCTTACCTTTAGGCTCACCTTCGTCTTTAGCGTTGGCATAAAGCAAAGCACCAGTAAAACCAGAAACGAATTCATCTAACTCATCAAGATCTTTGCTATATTTAATAATGCATTTTTTTAGCGCATGTACAGCCTGACAATTTGGATCTTTTACCCCAAGATCACCACCATCTATATTTTTGCGCATCTCCTTAAGAGTAAGTCCGCCATCAAGCTTAGCTATGATTTCAATGAAAGCCTGAGAGATGATATCCCTGATATCGTAACCATCCTTGGTAAATCCTAGGTCAAATATTAGCTGCCCAAAAAAACGTAGCATACAAAGTAGTTTTCTACTCTCAGGAGAGTGACTTAGATATGCTTGCTTCACCAGCATCTCATTGCTAAAGCCCTTAAATAATAAGGCAGCTTCCATCCTGGCATTAGCCATATATGTGGGAACGCCTTGTTCATCAACAACTTGTGCACGCTCATCCTTAGGCAGGCTATCAACAAACTCTTTTATAGAATCCCGATGAAGTGAATAGTCCCCATATGTTTCAGCCATCTCAAGATCTACAAGGTAGCTATCACGGCATGCGGTAATAAGATGTTCTAAATGAAGATCTCTTTGCACTTTTTCTCACCTAATCTTTTATAAAGGAATATTACTTTGACACCTAACATCAGTCGTTCTGCTCAGTTCCGATATTGATTTTTCAAGAGCTGGCTTTAAGCTTTTTTAACTTATTGAACTCATCAATTAGGCCGACATAATCTGCAAAATCGTCGTTTTCGGATGCAATTCTATTCACGATATTCCAGTCAACAGACTTATTCTCAACTGCCGAAATAACGATTTCTAAATTGGCCATATTCAAATCATTGGAATCTGAATCATGATTTGATAGAAGCATTAAACCTATGCCATGTGCAGGACATAAAATTCTAAGTTCATCTAGAGCAGGCTCATCAATTTCTCTTGCCACTAAGTATCCAAAATTTGCCCAGCTAGAGTTAGAAACAGCTTGGAAAAAGCTTTCTCTAACATTTGACATTAAGATCGATTTTTTAACCTCGAAGGACCATAGTCTCAATGGAACAACGTCGTTAGCAGCAGACTTAACTAATGGCATCCATGCACTAGATAGATCCTGAGCACCAACAATATCAGGATGCAACCACTTATTACCCTTGAAGCCCTTGCTATTTTTGGATTTCTTTTCATCTATTCTCATTGAAAAGATTTGATCACTTCTTAAATAGAGCTTGTTGATTATGATCGGGTACAGATCCTTTTCTAAGAAGTTTTCTTCAGCGTCACTGTTAGTAGACTCAAGCTCTGCTTCATTATCGAAATAACCTAACCTTAGCGGTTTTTCAAGACAGCGAATGTTAGGCTCACGCTTAAGAATAATGTGTCTGCGATTAGCACAAAGCTCTGAGGTGAACTGACT
>CAVHVI010000129.1:0-6343 GCA_963639245.1 Bacteroidaceae bacterium | reverse complement strand
TGTTATCCTTAAATACCTTTTTAATATAAGGAGTCTTATCCACGTAATAGAGCTTGTCGCTTATGATTTGATTAAGATAGGTATTACCTAGAGGCAGTCCCTTTAAGGATGCATAATCGATGTTATTGGTCGCCATGTGCAGTACTCCTGAAGATACCTTTATATGTGATCGGCATGAAGCCCTAGGTGACACGCATGCTATTACTGGAGCCTTAATAATTGGTCTATGATGAGGAGAAAATGCGAGGCTCTTTAATGGATACTATAACACGCATCACTTAAAGTAAATTTGCTGAAATTAAAATTAAGTGGCTAAGCTCTGATCGCTGATCCTTGTTCCTGTGAAGAAGATTTTACCCCTCACTTAAATCATAATTTTTTACAGCAGGCAATAGCTAAATTCCCTTGGCTATATAGAGCATACGTACGATATTGCGTACCTGCGCTGCAAGATTTTCAGGACCATCTTCCAAGGCTTTTTCAAGATCGCTAGCGCCTCTTGCAATAGCAAATACTCCACTGGCACCGATCTGCTCAAGCTTCTCTGCGCCCTCTCCTAAGGCACCGCTTACAACTACACTCTTAACTCCATGTACGAGGCAACGCTTTATCACGCCTGCAGGAACCTTACCACAGGCAGATTGTCCATCAGAGCAGCCCTCTCCCGTGATCACAAGACAGCTATCAGCTAACAAAGAGTCAAACTCATTTAAATCTAGGATGACATCAATTCCTGAATGCAAAGTGGCATTTAATAAGAAGATACAGCCAGCTCCTAAGCCACCTGCCGCTCCCGATCCAGCAATGGTTGCAACCGTAGGCTTTTTAAAGGCTGCGGCCATGGCGCCAGCATAAGCCATAAGTCCAAGCTCAGCACGACGTAGCTGCTCACTATTTGCTCCCTTTTGTGGCCCAAACACCGCTGTTGCACCGTTGCGACCTAATAACATGGTATTAACATCACAGCTTGCCTCAAAGAAGCAGCTTGCAAGCCTTTCATCAAGCTTGCCTACATCTGCTTTAAAAATACGATTTAGATCCGCAACTCTAAGAGGTGTCTCAATTAAGAGCCCATCCCTGTCGTAAAACTCTACCCCCAAAGCTTGAGCCATTCCGGCACCGCCATCGTTAGTGGCACTACCACCAAGACCGATAATGATGTGATTTACTCCCCTATCTAAGGCATAGCTTATACATTCACCAAGCCCAAAGCTTGTTCCTTTTTCAAAATTAAGCCCAAGAGTTCTTGCTCTCTCAATGCCTACCACCGCGGCGCATTCAATGACGGCAGTATCATCTTTAATTAAGATCGGGGCCTTAAACTCATTAAAGTAGGCATCATGGCAGAAAACGTCAATAATTGAGGCATCAGCAAAGCTTTTAGAGTGCTGCAACACCTGCAAAAGCCCTTCACCACCATCAGATAGAGGTACAGCACTTAGCTTATAGGGAAGATTTAAACTTGAAATGCCGCTAATAGCGGCCTCACAGGCCTCATTGGCACTCATGCAATCTTTAAAGGAATCAAAGGCCAAAACTATACGGTTGCGTACGTTATCACTCATATCCAGATCCTAAAAGAGCCCAGCAATCTCACGCTGAGCTCTAATTTAAAAGCAAACTTCGCTAAATTATTTTGTAGGTGCTAAGACCTTCAAAGAGCAGATCTCATCTGCCTGATCCTTGGTAATATGCAAAAGATCAAGCTTATCTAGGAGACATACCTTATTTTGGTACTGCTGCATTTTTTCACGAGAAACCTGCATTAAGCTCGGCATCTTGGCATGCACATCGTTCATTACCTGTACAAAATGCTGCTGAGTATCCATCACTTCATTTAGATAACGACCAGATATAGGCAGATCGCTAACTACAGGCTCTTTACCATCGACAGCATCCATGACACTCATGGAGCGATCGCGACCTGAATAGGTAAAAGCAACTCCTGTCATATGCGTCTGCCCTGATTTTGGGATCTCAAAGAGTGAGTAAAAGAGATCGCTTGAATAGTCATCGTCGCTATAGGTGCGCACGAATTCTTCAGTGTAATTAGGATATAGACGTAGCATTGCTAAGGAATCATCATCAAAGATGAAATCATAGCTTTCAGCCTTGGCATAATCGGTATGGGCAATAGTAAAGCCTTCATCGCTTTCATCTAAGGATGCCACAAAGAAGGTTTGCGCCGTACTGTCATCGCGGCCTGACCAGATCTTGCCAGAGCGCTCTGACATACCGTAATAGGCAACCATATCACCCTTGCCATCGCCTTCGTAAAGACGCACACTATCGCGCTGTCCATCCTGATCGTACATCATCAAAAGGCCTAAGCCACTTGCAAAGCCATCCTCAGAGCACGCTCCATGCCAGCTTACATTAGTATCCCCAGCATTGCCCATAGTCCAAAGCTTAATCGAGCATTTATCCTCGATATTCTTTGGTTGCACGTAACGCACCTGCAAGGAATATTCTCCCTTAGCAAGAGCATGGCGATAAGCTGTAGCTAAAGCCTTATGATTGCGGGAGCAGTATTGATAGGAGCTTAAATCTCCATCAACGTTATCAGCACTAGACTGACAACCATTTATTAAGGCTAGACCTAATATGACAGCAATGAGCTTTACTTTTTGCATAGCTATGCCTGCGGCTGATTCATCAAACCAAATACCAAGATCACAATCACAAAGCACAAGATAAGCGCCATACGCTTTTTAAATTCAGCACGGCGCTGCTGAGGTGATTTAGTCATCACATGCTCACGATAATACTTCATCTTAAAGTCCTCGGAGGGGAGCTTGGGATGATGCTCCTTATCTACCGCCATATTAGGACATTCAAGGAACATGTTCTCATCATCCTTGACGCTTTGAGTATTCCAAGAGCTTAGATCCTGATCAAAGGAGCGAGCCTTATAGAAGGCATATGACATATCCTTAACCTTAGAGGTATCAAGACCTGAGATATCCTGATTAAAGGCATCGCACTTATAGAACATGCCCTTAATAGTCTCAACTTTAGAGGTATCGAAGGCAGAAATATCCTGATTAAACTTTTTGCAGGAGGCAAACATCACCGACATATCGGTAACATTTGAGGTATTCCACATGGAAATATCCTTGTTAAAGTTCACACAGCCGGCAAAGACGCCAAGCATGGATTTAATATTTGATGTATCCCACTTTTCAATACCATCAAAGTCGGTACGCTTGTTTTCCTGTACCTGATTGGCATTATAAATAGCAAAGGCATAGGTCAGGGCATCAAGACCAGAGACATCGATATCCCCAAGATAAACATTGATGCTGTTTACTAAAACTCGCAGATCAACCACATCGGCAGGAACTAAGCGCATGGTTATATTGGAAATTTCCTGAGCGTGATCACTTGGCTTATCAAGAGCAATAGATGCTCCTTCATTATTTAGCTTTAGCGCCTCTGCGGCCATCTTCTTTAGGATCTTCATATCCAAAAGACGCTCTGCTTGAACCTCAAGGATCTTTGTCTCCTCCTTAGAGAGCACATCAAAACGCTTTTCAATGGCAAAGGACATATCCTTAGTAAAAAGGGCAAGCTTATCTCCCTCTTTAATAATTTTTACGGTCAGCGTACCTAAGGTGACTTTTTCATGATCCTTTGGAGCCTCTCCTGCAAGACGCGCCTTAGCCGCATCAGTAAGCTTGTTCCAGTCATAGCTATTTGCCAGAGTAAATTTAATAATCGCAGCAGAGTCGGTAACCTCGCCTAACTCATAGCTACCGTTTTCAGTCTTAAACATAAAGACTTCCTGCAAAGTCTTAAAGAGGCCATCGGCAAACTTTGAGTCCTTTTTTTTACCAAACATGTAAACTGTTCCTAAATTAGTAGTCTTCCTAAATTTTTGGAAGATAAAAAACATGCAACTATATGATATTGCTAGAATAGCGCAAATTCTAAGCATTATCTAACTGACAATGTGTAAAATACGTGCAAAATCACTTTTGGGTATATTGAAATGGTAAATTCAAGCAAAGCTCCTAAATCTTTTTTAAGCCGTGGAATAATGCCATTGTTGGTTTTCGTTGCATTATCAATGCTAGTGTTTACCATCTCGCGCATTGGTCTTGCTATATGGCAGCCAAACGACACTCAAGGCCATTTCTTTGATATCTATATCCAAGGACTGCGTACTGACTTCTCCATCATATGCACCATGTACTCCCCTGCACTATTATTGCTTTTGGGGATTAATTTCATCGGTAGCAATTCTAATTTATTAAAGAAAATCATCGCAATTTTTATATCCCTAGTGCTTACCACTCATGTGATGATTGAGCTTGCCACCCCTCCCTTTATTCTTGAATACGGTGTACGCCCCAATCAGCTTTTTGTTGATTACCTTGTTTATCCTAAAGAGGTTATCAAAACCTTAGTTGGAGGTCACCTCTTTGCCTTAATCTTCTCCTTAGTTGCAGGGGTAATTACCTTTATTGCATCCTTTGCCCTAGCATCAAAGCTCTTTAAAAACTATTTCCTCATCTCAAGATTTAACACTCTGGCAATTCTTGGTTGCGCAGTAGTAATTTGTGCCTTTGGCATTCGCTCAACAACTGGTCATCGTCCGCTAAATCCATCCATGCTAAGCTTTGGCAATGATCCTATGGCAAACGATCTACCGGTTAATTCGTCTTTTAAAGTATTCTATGCCCTACGCCATTATGGAGAAAATGATCTTAATGAGGGTCAGCTATACGCCTACGATGATGATGAAAACATCATCAAGGCTGCAAAAGAGATTTCCTTAAGACAAGAGCCCTTAATTGAGGATAAGAGCTGTCCTATAAATCAGGTAATTACTCCCAAATTTACCGGCAAGGGCAAGCGTAATATTGTCGTTATCTTAGAAGAGTCCATGGGCGCTGACTTTGTGGGATCACTTGGAGGATTACCACTTACCCCAGAGCTTGAGAAAATTGCCAAGCAGGGCTGGGCCTTTACCAATATGTTTGCTGCCGGCCATCGTAGTGTACGTGGCATTGAGGCGATTACTGCAGGTTTTCCGCCATCACCTCTTGCATCACAGGTAAAGCTTGAGCATACCTCTCCCATAACTACTCTTATGCAGATCTATAAGGATCTAGGCTATAAAACCTCCTTTATCTATGGAGGCGAGAGTCACTTTGACAATATGCGCACCTATTTTCTCTATAACGGTGCTCAAGAGGTGATCGAGCAAAAGGATTATGAAAATCCATCCTTTGTAGCCTCATGGGGAGTATCAGATGAAGACCTCTTTGCCAAAGCTGATGAGACCTTTGACGAGCTCTATAAAAAGGGTGAGCCATTTTGCTCTGTAGTATTCTCAAGTTCCTTCCATGATCCCTTTGATATTCCACAGGGCAAGGTTGATATTAACGGCATTAAGACCGATGAGCCATTGCGTATGACTGCGGTAAAGTATGCTGACTATGCCTTAGGTAAATTTATCGCACAGGCACAAAAGCGTGACTATTACAAGGATACTATTTTTGTCATCATTGCCGATCACGAAAGCCGTGTACAAAGCAACGGCGGCTTTCCTGCAGATAAGTTCCTAATTCCTGCCGTGATCCTATCTCCTGATATCAAGGCACACAAAGATGATCGCATCGTAAATCAAATAGACATTCTGCCTACCCTATTATCTTTAAGTGGCGTATCAGGAGAATTCCCTTTAGTTGGCCAGGATTTGACCAAGCAAAATACGGTTGAGCGCGCACTTATGGACTACAACGAGCTCTTTGGCGTACGTCTTAATAATAAGCTTGAGGTTTTAATGCCTGGACTTAAGTCAGTAAGCTATAAGGTGGCTGCAGATAAGAGTCTTTTAAAGAAGAACAAGGCGCTAACAATTACCGAGGATGATGAAGATTTCCTCGAGCTTGGACAGGCATTAGAAAATCTAGGTCTTGCGATCTATAAAAATCGTTGGAATGATTTTAAGTGCGTAAAGAAGCTAGAGCAGCATTAAAAGAGGAGACTTCAGTCATCGGTAAAGAATTGCTGAATGCCTAAGAAATGCTTTTGTTATGAAGCTTGTACGATCATGATCGAGGCAGGCTGACTTGCTAAGCATAGCTAGCCATCGCTCTGATCGATCTACAAAGCATCGATCTGAGGCTGATCTTATGCGTATGCTTGTGTGTCTGCGCATGTCAGAGCTTTCCTTTGCGATCAGCGCATGTCTAGAGAACAATTGCGAAGTAATAGCTTGATGTTGGCGTAGGTTAACTAGGATCGCTGAGCGCATCTTGGGCCTTAAGCCTCTTCATCTACTTCACAAAACTTGATCCTACAGATTTTGAGTGCTGAAGGTGGGCGGAAATGC
>CAVHVI010000128.1:0-6462 GCA_963639245.1 Bacteroidaceae bacterium | reverse complement strand
CCTCAGGAGCGTCGCCGCAATGCCTTGATGTTTGCCTCAGCCTTTGGCGCCTTTCAGTTCTTGATGCCGGTAACGGGCTTTTTTGGGGGTGGTGCCCTATTAAGCTTAATTGAGGACTATGATCATTGGGTAGCCTTTGGCTTGCTCTTAGCAGTATCTTTTAATATGGTAAAAGAGGCTTTAGGCAACGATGAGGAACAAAAAGAGGAAAGCTCAGGTCTTATAAAGCCTATGACGGTACTTGTTTTAGCAGTAGCCACCTCATTAGATGCCTTAGCTGTGGGTATGTCTATAGGCACCATTGAAAGCAGGATCTTCTTTGCATCGGCAATTATTGGTATAGTGTGCTTTTCACTCTCCCTCTTTAGCTTCTATGCGGCAACCCCCTTATCTCATATCAAAATCCTAGATAAAGTAATGAACCTTTTGGGCGCCTTAGTTTTAGCCTTAATCGGCATTAAGGTTTTAATTGAGCATGGTGTTTTTGCTAATTTTTAAGGCTAGTCTTCAAGTTTGATAAGCGCCCCGCCTGAGCAGGTGCTTTGCAGCTTTTGGCAAAAATAAGCAGTTTGAGCCTGAGGAATATTTAAATCATAGGAAGCACGCTCTGCAAAAGAGCTTTCTTTAATTTCTCCACCAACCTCGGCCAAAAGTCGCTGTAGCAACGTTATAAACCTAGGTGAAATCTCAATATGTAACCTACTCATTAATATAAGTGGGGTAAGCTCAAGAGTGTCTAAGGCAAGCTTCACACTATCTTGATAGGCTTTAACTAAGCCTCCAGTACCAAGCAAAATACCCCCAAAATATCTGGTAACTACCGCGCAAATCTCACCTGCGCCACAATGCAAAAGCACAGTGAGCATGGGTTTACCAGCAGTACCCGAAGGCTCACCATCATCAGAGCAGCCCGCATGTCCCGTATCCCCAGGCGCTCCTCCACAAAAGGCAAAGCAATTATGACGGGCATCACTAAACTCGGAGGCTATTTTTTGCACAAATGCCTTGCACGCATCACTGCCCTTGCAATGTCCGATAGAGGTGATAAAGCGACTTTTTTTAACTATAAGCTCAGATCTATGAATGGCGTCATCCTTAAGCTTAGGAATTAAATAGCCACTATCTAAGGTAGCATCATTCTTTGCTAAAGCTTTTTTTACCATATCATGCATCCTTTTTGAAAGTATTTAAGCTGGTAGTTTTTTCGTTTTCTGAGGTATCCACCTTTGTCTTAGACTTAAAGATAAGATCGAGATCTTGAGAGATGATCATGCCTAGGGTAATTAAGATCATGCCAATAATGGTATATAAGGTAATAGGCTCAGCAATGAGGATAAAGGCAAAGATCGCAGTTAACGCCGGCTGTCCATAAAGATAGACATTAGTTTTGATGGTACCAATGTATTTAAGAGCTATATTCCAAGTGGCAAAGCCAATAGATGAACACAGCACAGCTAAAAACATCATATTCCAGAATACATAACTCTCTTTTAAAACCTCAAGCTTTAGCTCATATCCAGTAAAGGGGAAGAGAGGCAGAGTTAAAAGCACTCCGTAAAAGAATAACAGCTGCGTACAGCGGGCAACGCCAATACCGGCATCATAGATCTTACGCACAAAAAGATTATAAAAGGCCCAAGAGAGAGATGCCATTAATGAAAAGAAATCCCCAAGAGGATTTAGCTCAAGTGAGAGAGAATTCCATGAAAGACAGGCGATGCCGGCAAAGGCGACAATAAAGCCAATCCAAAAATTAAACCTTAATTTACTACTACCACCAAATATTCTATCTACTATGCCCACAAACAATGGTGCTGAGGAAACAACTAGCGATACATTTGATGAGGGGGCATACATCAAAGCCCCATTTTCCATCAAAAAATAAAAGGTGATGCCAAAGAAAGCAGCTGCGGCACAAAATAGATTAAGTCTGAACGTTGACGGGATCTTAAAACCACGCATCCAAAGAGTTAAGGCGATAAAAGCAATTACAAAGCGGTCAAATAACAGCTCAACCGGAGTTAACTCCTCTAGCAATACCTTAGATGAAACAAAGGTGATCGCCCAGATAAAAACGGTAAAAATGGCACAAAAGTGCCCTAGAAATAATTTATTCACGCTCTTTTATCTCACGTCATCCCTGCTGCTACTCAATCACGCACGAAGAACCATTAAAACTTACTCAACTTACATCATGCTCTAAGGCCGGATATTCTACTCCATGTTGCAATTATGATCCCTTTTGGATCAAAAGTCGGTAAATTTTTATGAAAAGATAAATCTAAGGCCTATGTAATCATACCTAGATCACAATTTAGTTGAATTTTATAATTGCACGTGCAAATATAGTTCAAACGAAAGGAGAAGAAATCTCTTTTTATTTGAGATAAGTGATGAGGCATAGGATCATGGATACTCAACAAATTGCACAAAAGATCTCACAGAATTTTCACCATCTACACGAAAATCCAGAACTCTCATATCAAGAATTCAAAACCACTGCGCTTATAAAAAAAGAGTTAACAGCTGCCAATATTAAGATCCTACCTTTGGATCTTGAAACAGGCGTAGTCTGCGAAATAGGTCACGGCAATAAAGATAAACGCAAGGAAAAAATAGTTGCCTTGCGCTGTGATATCGATGCCTTGCCCGTGCAAGAGGAGACTAATCTTCCTTATAAATCAAAGATTGCCGGAGTAATGCATGCCTGCGGTCATGATTTTCATACTGCCACTATGTTAGGTGCGGCCTTCTTTTTAAAAGAGCACGAGGATGAGATTGCAGGTAAGGTAAGAGTTATTTTTCAGCCTGCTGAAGAGGCTCCAGGTGGTGCTAAAAAGATTATTGAGGCCGGGGCTTTAGATGGAGTTGAGGCTATCTATGGCATTCACACCATCAATGATTTTAAGCCAGGCACTCTTGCCATTAAGGAAGGAGCAACTCACGCCGCTGTAGATAGATTTAAGATTGTATTTAAGGGTAAAGGCACCCATGCAGCTCACCCCGAGCAAGGCATAGATACCTTGGCAGTGGCCGCGCAATTTGTAACTGCCGCACAGACCATAGTAAGTCGCAATTCAAATCCCTTTGATGCCAATTTGCTCTCCATTACTCATTTTGAAGCTGGCAATACTTGGAATGTAATTCCTGAAACTGCGCTATTAGAGGGCACCATTAGAACCATGACTGTAGATAGCAGAAAGCTTGTTAAAGAGCGTCTGCAGGAGATAGGCGAGGGTATTGCTAAGACCTTTAGCGTATCCTTTGATCTTACATGGGTAATGGGCTTGCCTCCTATGCAAAATGATAAGGCCCTCTCTGATTTTGCACGCGAGTATGCCAAAGTGCAGGGCTTTGATACAGCTACCCCTCCTTCATCCTTAGGAGGCGAGGACTTTGCTTTATATGAGGAAGTTCTGCCCGGAGCCTTTGTACAGATTGGCTCAGGTCCTTCTCTTCCTAATCACAATCCAGGCTTTACTGCAGATGAAAAGGCCTTATTCCCAGCAGCTAAATTCATGGCAGATCTTGCTATGCATTATCTTAAGAACTTTAGGAAATAGTCATGGAAGCTACAAAGAATTCCAAGACCGCAAATGATGCTCAGGTGATGGTACGCTTTGAGCATCTTGGAAAACGCTTTAAGGTGCACGGACGTGAGGTGCAGGCCCTAAAGGATGTCACCTTGGATGTAAAAAGAGGTGAAATCTTTGGCATCATCGGCTTTTCAGGTGCCGGTAAATCCACGCTTATGCGTATGGTCAACGCCTTAGAGACTCCAACTGAGGGAAAGGTATATGTTGCAGGTGAGGATGTAGCAAGCCTTAAGGGTAATAAATTAAGGACTCTACGCAAAAATATTGGCATGATCTTTCAGCAATTTAATTTGCTCGAATCAAAGAGTGTTTTTGACAATATCGCCATTCCCCTCGTACTAAATCACGAGCCTAAAGAGAAGATCAAAGCCCGAGTAGAAGAGCTTATTAAGTTCGTAGGTCTTGAGGATCGCGCTGAGGCTATGCCTTCACAACTATCAGGTGGCCAAAAGCAACGTGTAGGTATTGCAAGAGCTCTGGCAACTGCCCCTGAGATTTTATTGTGCGATGAGGCTACTTCAGCTCTTGATCCAGACACCACCGAGCAAATACTCAAACTTTTGCAACGCGTAAACAAAGAGCTACATGTAACTATTTTATTTGTAACTCACATGATCAACGTCATCACCAAGCTTTGTGATACCGTAGCAGTGATGGAAAATGGTCGTGTGGCTGAATACGGCAGTGTGCTTGATGTATTCTCTGATCCACATACCACTATCTCCAAGCGCTTTGTCTCAGCGGTTATTCCTGATCAAATTCCGCCAAGCCTTATCACCACCTTAAAAAATGACAAGTCTCAATACAAGCTCATTCGCTTCCGTCTGCGGGCAGATAGCTATACCGACAACATGATCTGGAAGATTGATACCGGCTTTGATATTGAGTCCAACGTTATGTTTGCTTCGGTCACCGAGCTGCAAGGCGTGGTGCTTAGTGTGATCATTATGCAAATTAAGGGTAAGAATGAGAATATTGAGCGTGTTACCCAATTTTTAGAGTCCCGCAATGTTGAGTGGGAGGAGCTTAAAATCTGATGAATACCTTCTTTAAATCCTTAGGCATCACGCAAGATCAGATGATGCTCTGCGCAGGTCAAACCCTATATATGCTCTTTGCCGCGTTATTTTTGGGATCGCTAATAGGCATGATTTTAGCAGTTACCTTGGTATTAACCAATAAAGATGGGATCTTGCGCAATAAGCCAGTGTTCATCACCATTAATACCATAATAAACGTACTGCGCTCAGTGCCCTTTATTATCCTAATGGTATTTATCATGCCCTTTACTAAATGGCTAGTAGGTACCCGCATCGGCACTACTGCAGCCTTGGTACCGCTTACTATCTTTATTGCCCCCTATTTAGCACGTCTTTTTGAAAACTCATTTTTAGACGTGGATAAGGGCATTATTGAAGCCGCCCAATCCATGGGAGCTAATGTATTTCAGATAATCTGGCACTTCCTGCTACCTGAGGCTCGTGGCTCTTTAATTCTATCTATTACCACCGGCACCATTGGTTTATTAGGTGCCACCGCTATGGCTGGTGTGATCGGTGCTGGCGGTGTAGGCGATCTAGCGTTAACCTATGGCTATGAGCGCATGAACTTCCCGCTGATGTTATTTACCGTGATCGTACTTATTGCCTTTGTACAGCTTATTCAATCAATCGGCAATCATTTTGCCTTTAAAACTCGTAGCCGCTGATCAGAAAGATCCCGGCTTTTATATGGAGATCATAAAAATGTCCAAACTTGCAAATCGTGTTACCGCAATTGCAGCCGCCTTTGCACTTACCATTGCAGCCCAGTCCGCTAACGCCTTTGATAAGGATCACTCAACCCTTACCTTTTCAAAATCTCAAGGCCCCTATTCAGAGCTTTTTATAAATGGTGTACAGCCTATTCTTGAGAAGGAAGGCTATACCGTTAAAGCTGTAGATCTTTCCGATCTATTGCAAGCAGACTTAGCTTTAAATGATGGTGAGGTTGATTTTAATGTTGAGCAACACATTGCCTACATGGATAACTTCAATCAAAGCCAGGATGGTCATTTAGCAGCGCTAACTCCTATCCCTACTGTGCTTGCTGGTATTTATCCAGGTGAGAAGAACGATCTCTCCAAAGTTGAGGATGGTGATTCCATTGCCGTTCCTAACGATGCCTCTAATACCTCTCGTGCTTATGCAATTTTGCAGAAGATTGGTTGGATCAAGCTCGATCCTTCAAAGGATATATCTACTGTAACTCAGCAGGATATTATTGAAAATCCGCACAACCTGAAGTTTACTGAGATGAAGTCTCTAACTATTCCTTCAGTTGCTACTGATTTTGACTATATCGTGATCACAGGCTCTGTGGTTTATAACTCACACGTTGATCCTAAGACATCTCTTGGCAATGAGACTATTTTGCCGCACTTGCTCTTACAGCTTGTAACTCAGGAGAAGGATAAGGATTCTGTGTGGGCACAGGATATTGTTAAGGCTTATCAGTCTCAAGAGTTCAAAGACTACATGGATAAGAACAACGATGGCATGTGGTTTGTGCCTGAGTATAAGAAGTAATACTTAAGATAAGGAATTTAAAAGCGGCCATTGGCCGCTTTATTTAAACAAATAAACTTGTTGGGGATCATTGAAGATGATCGGAAGGATCCGTAAGATGATCGCCATTTAGTCCCTCAAAAAACTCACTCTTTGCTGATGTGAGCAGATTTTTCGTAATCCTCCCCCATCCTCGAACTAACAGCACGAGCAGTGTTCCTTATCAAGCTGGATATTAAGTACGTAGCCTAAGCTAATTCAATTAGTTAACTCTATTTTATAGGTCAATTGCAAATTACCATATAGGATTTGTTCAAACA
>CAVHVI010000127.1:0-6486 GCA_963639245.1 Bacteroidaceae bacterium | reverse complement strand
GGTCTCAGCCCAGATCTTGAAGTTAGGAGCAACATTGTAATCAGCAATTAACTGGACAAACTTCTTATCTAAATCAACATTCTTAATATCATTCTTGCTCTCTTTGTTGATCCAGTGATAGGAAGCACCGATACGGATACCATTCTCAAAACCATAAGTAGCTACAGTTTCCCAAGCTTTAACTTTATATTCTAGATCAGTATCAATGAAAGTTGCCTTGGAGAAATTGTAGTTAGTAGCAATGTAGAAGCCCTTGCCATTGGTACCCCAAGCTAATGAACCATCAATAGTCTTAAGATCATCAACAGGAGTAACAGTTAACTTACCATCTTTCATATAGGCGTCTTTCTCGTCCTTATCCTGACCATTCAAGTACTGATAAGCAGCACGTACAGAGATAGGGCCAAATACGACTACAGGAGAAGTGTAACCAGCGTAGACGGAGAAACCAGAATCAACAGCAAAGGAATTGTCGCTGAGGAACTCACCTAAGATATCAGTCTTGTAATTATCCACTGCAAACTGATAGGAAACACCTGCGTCAAAACCAAAGCCTTTCCACATATAGGAGAGGTGACCAGAATTACGCTCGTCGTTACCACCGTAAACACCAACTTCGTCTAAAACATCAACAACAGAAGATGCAAATACGAAAGGATCCTTATAACGACCAACCTGAACCTTACCGAAGGTGCCAAAATCAACACCTAAATACTGCTGACGAGCAGCAACTTCCTGAGACTCGGTGGAAGTACCCTTGTGGTCGATCTGCCACTCATTGTAAGCATAAGCAGCAATGCCGGAGGTTAACTGGGTACGACCTGCCATGGTCAAACGTGCACGATCACGAGTTGAGGAATCTTTTGCAGCGGTACCAAAATAACCGGTACCTGCGTTGCCAGCCATGAACTCAACCTGGCCACCAACTGCTAAAGTGGTACCATCTTTGTCATAAACCTGAGCGGCAGATGCAGCAGAAGCTGCGAAAGCGGCAGCTGCAATAGCAACTGCTAATACTGACTTCTTCATATAAATAAAACCCTAAAAAAAATATAATATACGTGAGAGCATCTTTGTGCTTTCATCGACTTACAGATACCTCCGCAAGCAGTGTCAATATACCAAAAACGAAATATGCCTTTCAATTTTTTTTAATTTAACTTACAAAAATGTGATCTTTGTCGGGAACTTTTGTAGACTTACGCAGTCAGATACAGAATGCACGAATAGCTATCTAGCATCAAATAATGCTTATTCATGCCACCTTTAATTAGGTTCAGGAGGTTTTATGAACGCCATTATCGACAATATGATTGAGCGCAGAAGCTGTAGAGCATATGACTCTAATAAAGAAGTTCCTATCGAGCTTATTGATGAAGTTTTGAAAGCAGGACTATACGCTCCAACAGGTAGAAACCGCCAAGAGAGCATCTTCCTTACTATCACTAATAAGGAAGTAATAAATAAGCTTGCCGCTATCAATTGCAAAATTGGTGGTTGGAAGGAAGACTTCAATCCCTTCTATGGCGCACCAGTAATTATCGTAGTGCTATCTCCTAAGAGCATTAGCACCGGCATCTATGACGGCTCTCTTGCCATGGAGAATATGATGCTTGCTGCTACCTCTCTAGGTCTTGGCTCTTGCTGGATCCACCGTGCCAAGGAAACCTTCGATCTACCTGAGGGTAAGGAGCTTTTAAAATCCTTAGGAATAGAAGGTGAATATGAAGGGATCGGTAACCTTGCCTTAGGATATGCTTTAAATAAGCATGATCCTGAGAAAAAGATAAAAGACAACCGTGTCTTCTTTATAAAATAAGCACAAAGCTTCACCATGCTATGCTCTTTCTAAGACTTAGCATAGATAATAAAACTAACGCATAGCACCTACAGGATAAATTTATGACTAAAAACGAGGATCTTGAAAATCTCTCCCCGCTCGATGTAAGTGACGTCGAAGCACTAAACACCGCCTGCATGCAGGAGCTTGAAAATTCAAAGGCTCACGACATTGTCTCAATTGATGTCTCTGGGCAATCATCTCTTGCAGATTTTATGGTGGTCTGCTCAGGTACCTCAAACCGTCACGTAAGTGCTATGGCCGATAGATTGCAAAAGCATCTTGCTAAGCGCGGTATTCATGGTGTGCAGATCTCAGGTGAGCGCGAGGGTGAATGGGTGATCGTAGATACTGGCGCTGTAATAGTTCACATTCTGCAGCCTGAGGCTCGTGATCGCTATCGCTTAGAGGATCTCTATCGTTGCATGGCCGCAGGAGTTGATCCGCGTCAGGCTCTTGCAGAAGAAAATGAGCCTGCCATCTAAGCTATCAAGCATCCCTCAGCGCAATCTTAATTAGACATTGAGCAAAAAGAGGGATGCTAAAGACAAAATCCTACAGAGAAAAATCATCCACCAGAGCTATAGTCAAGGTACATTGTGAAGATCCTAGTCATCGCCGTCGGCACTAAGATGCCATCATGGGTAAATGAAGCTGTAAATGATTACCAAAAGCGTTTTCCTCGCGAAATGCAGCTTCAGTTTAAGGAAATTGCGCCCATAAAGCGCGGAGGCTCTACCTCTGAGGATAAGGCCAAGGAGCTTGAGGCCGAGCTTATTAAGCAGGCTCTTCCCAAACGCTGTCATATCGTTGCCTTAGATGAGCGTGGCAAGATGTATGACTCCGTACAACTATCAGAGAGAGTTGGTGTCTGGCAAGGACTTGGCATGGATGTAGTGCTAATAGTTGGAGGCCCTAATGGTCTTACCGATGAGCTAAGAGCAATGTCTAATGAAATGTGGTCTTTATCCAAGCTCACGCTCCCCCATCCCCTCGTACGCGTGTTTTTAGCCGAGACCTTGTACAGGGCTTGGAGTATTTTTGCAAAATTACCCTATCATCGAGCCTAAGCGCATTTTTCTCCTACCTTTCAGGTAAAATATGCGCCGGCATTCAACGCTATAAAACATTAGCAAATTAACCCCAGACTGCGCGCTTTGCGCAGTTTAAGCACAAAATCCCAGTGTTACGATATAACCCCAAGATTAAAGATCAAGGCGATAGCAAGAAGAAATTCTTCAAAAAGAAGGATCAAAAAAAACATCGTCAAGCTCCGCCGCAGGATCCTAGTAAAAGAGATCTGGCAACCGAGCACAAAATTTATCGCAACCGCGTCATCGCCTGTATTGTAATAAGTGTGCTCATGATAGGCGCCCTGTTTTCCAATCTTTATTATCTACAGGTGCTCTCCTATCAGGATTATCAGACAAGATCTAATGAAAATCGCTTAAAGATACTCCCCGTAGTGCCCCCTCGTGGCATTATCTATGATAGAAATCACGTGGTACTTGCCGATAACCGCGCGATGTATCATTTGATGCTCTACCCCTCTCGCGATATTAGAACCCGCGATGAGATTTTGCGTCTATCAGAATTATTAAATCTTGAGCTAAGTGAGCGCGAGGTTGATGCCTTAACGCGTGAGGCCAGAACCCGCAAAAAGTTCTCCGGCATTGAAATTGCGGATATGCTCTCAGAGCAGCAGATAGCTAAATTTTCCGTAAATAGCTTTCGCTTTCCCAATGTACAGATTGAGGCTACTTTAAAGCGCTACTACCCCTTTGCAGA
Source organism: Bacteroidaceae bacterium (assembly GCA_963639245.1). Taxonomy (GTDB): domain Bacteria; phylum Pseudomonadota; class Gammaproteobacteria; order Enterobacterales; family Succinivibrionaceae; genus Succinivibrio. The sequence continues at coordinate 2,858 of CAVHVI010000127.1, read as the reverse complement.
TATCGTAACTCACGCAGTAGGCTATGTATCGCGCATCAATCAAGCCGATATTGAAAAGCTCACGGCAGATGGCCTTATTGATAATTACGCAGGCTCCAATGAAATAGGCAAGCTTGGCATTGAAAAGTATTATGAGTCCGAGCTTCATGGCAAAACCGGTGCTAAAGAGGTTGAGGTCAACTCCCATGGGCAGATCATGCGTACCATCAATAGCAATCCGCCTAAGCCTGGTAACGACATTACCTTATCTATAGATATACGCCTGCAATATTTTATTCAAGAAATTATGGGACAGACGCGTGGCGCCATTGCCGCAATTGAGCCTGAAACTGGTGAAATCTTGGCAATGTATTCAAACCCGTCCTATGATCCCAACCTCTTTGTGCGTGGTATTAGAACGCGTGATTACACCAAGCTTTTAAATAACCCTGGCAAGCCTCTTATAAATCGTGTCACCCAAGGTGGCTATGCTCCAGCATCAACCGTTAAGCCCTTAATGTGCATGATGGGACTTAATGAAAAGCTCATTACTCCCACAGGCTCTTATTTTGGTGCGCCCTACTTTAAGCTTCCAGGCTCTACCCATCAATTCCGCGATTGGCGTCCGTGGGGACATGGCTGGCTTGATCTTTATCGTGCCTTGGAAATCTCAGCTGATACCTACTTTTATGATCTGGCCTATAGAGCAGGCATCAATCGCATCCATGACTACTTAGATCGCTTTGGCTTTGGTAAGAAGACTGGTATCGATCTTGGTGAGGAGTCTTTAGGAGTTAACCCTTCACGCGAATGGAAAAAGGCACGCTTTCACCAATCATGGCAGCTTGGCGATACCGTACCTATTGGCATAGGACAAGGCTATTGGACCACAACCTTAATTCAGCTTGCTAAGGCGCATACCACGCTTGCAAACCGTGGCCATGTCAAAACACCGCATCTTTTGCATGAGATAACTGATCCTTCTGCAACTTCGCTTCAGCCTAGAACCTATGAGGATCCAGCAGATCCTGCAATCTTTGAAGTTAAAGATCCTAAATATTGGGATGTATGTCGTACCGGTATGTATTTAGTAGTAAATGGACCTGAGGGTACTGGTCGTCGCGCCTTCCAAGGTGCTAAATACAAGGCTGCCGGTAAATCAGGTACGGCGCAAGTAGTAGCAATCAAACAAGGTGAGAAATATAACGCCTCCCGTCTTAAGGCAGAGCATAGAGATAATGCGTGGTTCGTATCCTTTGCTCCCTTCTTAAAGCCTAGGATATTAGTAGTGGCGATTTTGGAGAACGCAGGTGGTGGCTCACGCTTTGCAGCTCCCTTAGTGCGCCAAATAATCGATCATTATTTATTAGATCTCTATCCTAATGGCTATATGGGCGAGAAGGAGCCTAGATACGAGAAATTTGGCCTAGGCGGAACGGTTGGAGTGCAATAATGGCCGAAAATACACAAGACAAGTCCATTAAGACCATTAATGAAAGCAAGCAAAAGGGCAATATCTTTACCCGCTGTCATATAGATATGGGATTAATTGGTGGCCTCTTAGCTATCATGCTGTTATCACTTTTTATCTTGTGGTCAGCATCATCTCAGGATAGTAGCATGGTCATTAGAAAATGCCTGCACACCGTAGGTGCCTTGGTATTAATGGTGGTAATTGCGCAGATCCCACCGCGCTATTTTATTAAGATCTCAATCTATGCCTATGTGGTGGGAATTATCCTTTTGATATTAGTAGAGCTTTTTGGAGATATATCAAAAGGCGCCCAGCGCTGGCTAAATCTTGGGATAATACGTGTACAGCCATCTGAGATCTTCAAGGTGGTGATGCCATTAACCGTAGCAGCCTTCTTATCTCGTGCCCCGCTACCTCCGCGCACGCTTAATACCCTAATTGCCTTTGCAATCTTAGGTATCCCCACAGCGTTAATTCTTATGCAGCCAGATCTTGGAACGGCATCGTTAGTGGCAGTATCTGGCATTATCGCAATCTTTGTAGCAGGACTTAGCATCTGGTGGATAATTTTAGGCATAGGCGCAGTAGCCGCAGCATTGCCTATCATGTGGAATTTTGTCTTTCATGACTACCAAAAGCAACGCGTGCTCACGCTTTTAGATCCCACAACTGATCCCTTAGGTGCAGGCTATCACATCATTCAATCCAAAATTGCCATAGGCTCAGGTGGTCTTTATGGTAAGGGCTGGCTTCAAGGCTCACAATCTCAGCTGGATTTTCTCCCAGAGCCCCACACCGACTTTATCTTTGCCGTGCTCGCTGAGGAAACCGGACTTATTGGCTTTTGTATCTTAATGGCGCTTTATTGCTTTGTGATCTATCGTTGCGTCATCATGTGCCTTAAGGCTCAAAACAACTTTGCCCGTATTCTATCTGGGGCCTATACCTTCACCTTCATGTTCTATATCTTTGTAAATATCGGCATGGTGTCGGGAATATTGCCAGTTGTGGGAGTGCCCTTACCCTTTGTAAGCTATGGCGGCACGGCTATGATCACGCTCTCAATTAGCTTTGGGATCATCATGTCGCTTTATACCCATCAGGCTGATACTATGTTCCTAAATGAGGGTAAACCAAGTTAAAAAGCTTAAAGCCATGTGCCATATTTGAAGCTTGAATTTATCGAAGCTATTTGATGACAAGTTTAAAGACTAGATTTGAAGACTAGTTTAAACACAGGCATTGAAGCCTAGTTTTTGAGATTAGATTTTAAGATTAGCAAAAAGATTTAAAGGAGCTGCGTTAAATGCAGTCAATAAAAAAGATAAGTAACAATTTATTTGAAAAAATTAAAAAAAGTAGCACTAAGGCTCATGGATTCTCAAAGTGCGTAACTGCCTATATG
>CAVHVI010000126.1:0-6498 GCA_963639245.1 Bacteroidaceae bacterium | reverse complement strand
CTTTTTATCTATCTAAACGTAGGCAAAAGGATGGCACAATTCGTCTATATGCTGTTAGCCAAAAGTGGGATCCAGAAAAGAAAAAGCAGGTCAAAGACCAACAAATTTACATTGGCTGTAAGAAAGCAGACGGCCTCTACAAATTCAACGATAAGACTAAGCAACTCCAATACCTGTTGCGCGGAACTGAGTTTGAGCGTTCTTTTTATAACTGGTATGACTTTATTCATAGTCAAAGAAAACACTCCAGCGGTGAGATTGATGAGCCTTTTGAAGAGTCAATTAATAATGTGGCTTTTATTGATGGTGGTAATGATCTACAACTTAAGCACGCGGGTGACAGCAAAGATCTTTCAAACTGTCAAAACATTCTACAAAGCGTATCTACAACGCTAGTTCAAGCCAAAAAGAACGCTAGTTCCTCAGTCAATCATGAGATGGTTCATGCCTATTATGAAATTGGCAAAATGATTGTTGAGGAAGAGCAACTCGGTAAAAATAGAACTACCTATAGCAAGAAGATTTTGCAAGAATTGTCCGAGCATCTAAGTGCAAAATATGGCAAAGGCTTCTCAACGAGAAATTTGAAGCAGATGCGACAGTTTTATACCGTATACTCGCAAAATCAAATTAGTCAGACACTGTCTGACCAACTTAAAAATCTTCCATCAGCCAGTGACAGGAAATTTGATTTAAGTTGGTCGCATTATCTCTTGCTCATGCGGATTGACAACGCCAAGGAGCGCCAGTTTTATGAAAATGAATCCGTAAAAAATGACTGGAGCATCACTGAACTAAAGCGACAATATAATAGCTCACTTTATTACAAACTTGAGTTAAGTAGTGATAAAGACATGGTTTACCGCCGTGCACTTGAAGGGCATAAAGTCGTAGTTGCCAAAGATGTTGTCAAAGATTCTTATGTATTGGAATTCCTCGGCTTAAAGGAATTGCATGAATATTCTAAAAACGAGATAAAAAGCCACATTATCGACAACTTGCGAGAGTTTCTGTTAGAGCTTGGTACTGGCTTTACTTTTATCGGCAGTCATGAGCGAATTACATTCGATGAAAAGCACTTCATAGTGGATCTCGTTTTCTATAACCGTTTGTTGCGAAGCTTTGTTCTATTTGACTTAAAGATCGACGAACTGAAGCAACGGGATCTCGGGCAGATAAAGACGTATGCCCACTACTATGATAGTAAAGTAAAGCTGTCTGATGAAAATCCTACTATAGGAATTGTGCTATGCAAAGATCAGAATAACTTCCGTGGAAATGATTCTGCCTGAGGATAATGCACAGATCTTTGCAAGCAAATACCAAACGGTCCTGCCAAGCAAAGAAGCTTTGCAAAAGCTACTAGAAGAGCAGATGACGAATAATAATGAATACACTGACGATGAAACTATCATTTGAGCATCTGAACTTTTACACTAATGTGGCAAAGCTGGTGTTAAAGTTAGTGATGAAGAGTTTATGGCGCTGAATTTAAATTGCAATGAGTGGCATGGTGAATGGAACCATTCAATATCACCTATACAGGCGCAAATTCTAATTCTGGACAATTCCTAAGAAATTCATGGTGAAGGATAGGAAATAAGCGAAACAGGAGACGTTTGCAATGATTTTGTACCATGGAAGCAGTTTTACTGTAGAACGACCAAAACTGATCCGGCAAAACCGCTATCTGGACTTCGGTTTCGGATTTTATACCACCACCAACCGCGATCAGGCCGTGAACTTCGCTCAAAAGGTCACTGATCGGCGCAAGACAGGAGCCGCTACACTGAATATCTATTCAATTGACGAGTCGGTGGCATTCAAGGAGTGCACTTTGCTACGCTTTAACAGTCCGGATGAAGCATGGCTGGATTTCGTAGCTAAAAACCGTCAAGGAATCTATCAGGAAAAGCAGTATGACCTGATTTATGGTGCAGTGGCAAACGATGATGTGTACCGTACCATTACCCTGTATATGACCGGAGTATTGGATAAGGAACAGACACTGGCAGCACTTAAGATCCGCAAATTGTTCAATCAGTTGGTGTTTGCAACGGAGAAGTCCCTGCAATACCTGTATTTTGAAGGGAGAGAGCTTGTATGAACAAAGATCAGTTCAGTGCAATGCTGACAATCATTGTGCCACCAATCATTGAGCAGATCACCAAAAACAGCAATGTGGACGCTGACAAAGCAATTTCCAAATTTTATAAGTCTAAGCTCTATCAGGAGCTTTCAGATGAAAAATCAAAGCTGTGGCATTACAGCCCCATGACACTGTATACCATGTATCAGGACGAACTTCTAACTGGCTCCTATGATTACCCAGAGGAGGCGTGAGGGATGAGCAAAGAAACTAACTTTTTGATTTACTGCATGGAACGGTATCGCTTTTTCAAAGGTCTTTCCGGCGCAGATGTAGCAAACACTTTTGATAAGTACGGTATCTATGGGTATATCACCAAGTATTTTGAGTCGCTACACACCATGGGAGATCAGTGCATTGTGCAAGACATTGACGATTATATCAGCAGTATGATAGGTGGCAGTCGTGCCAAAGTATAACTGCTTGTAGCAAATCCCTCACAAGGCGGAAATTGAAGGTAATACGTAAGAGGAACTCCTAGGAGTCAGTGCAATGACAATGCAACCGTTATGAGCAAAATCAACACACTGATCCCATTTCTGCCCCTTCCAACGATTGCATTTTATAAGTACAAGACTGTACAGTGTTTAAACTTCTTGCTTTGCTTTCTTATTCTGCTTACTGTTAGTTTTAGCAGGAGCGGTAGAAGCAATATTCGACTGCACTTGTGTTAGTATTTCATCTAGCTTTTTGTTTGTCTGTTGCTGTTGCTCCAGCGCTTGCTTAAGCTCTTTAATTTGTTTATTTAAAACAACATTCTCAGCTTCATGCCGTTGTTTTAAGGCAGCGATGTCCGCTTCATACTGTTTCTTTAAAGTTGCAACTTCAGTTTCCTTTTGTTTCAGGTCTTGCTCTGCAGTTTGAAGCTTTGATGCAATGAGTTCTGCCTTAGCAATTGCCTCATTTCTTATAGCCTCTGCAGCGGTGATTTTATATTCTGCTTGCACCTCAATCTCATCAAGACGCTCGAGTTTCTGATTAAGAACAGCGTCTATCTGCGCAAGGTTTTTATATTGAGCCTTTGCTATGCTATTAGCTCGTTTTCTGCATTTTTCATAAAGATCTTTGACCAAGGGAATAGCAAATTCTTTAACTATATTTTGCGCTTCGGGATCAAGCGAAGACACGATAATATCAAAGTCTTCTTCTTCAATAGTCCGCAGAACCTTAAATATATCAGCATTAGTTCCATCTTTAACAAGGCTGCGGAGTTTATCAACAGTGGGCGCTATCCCATCATTCTTAAGTTGCCTATATGCTTTTCTAATGCTATCTTCGAGGACTTGATTCTTCATAAAAATTCCTTAGCTAACAATAAATTATTAATATCGTTGCTATACAAAACTTAAAAATATCGAGGTAAGAGCTACAAGTTCTCCAACAGCACCATCAATTTAGAAATCTCAGTAGCAGTATGTTTATCGTCAACTCCACAGCCTCATTATTTGCCTTTTATCATTTATTTTCGCAACATATTGCGACAAATTTTTAATTTTCAGACAAATTAAGCCGTTAGATATAGAATAAACACAAATATTGTGATTGATAAGCATTGAATAAAGATAAAAGTACATGCCTGACGAGAAAAATGCAACTCAAGTATCAGATGCTACAAAGCACGCACCACAAGGTGCAAGGTATAAGCGCTCAAAAGATAGATCTCATATCATAAACTTTGCTTGGATCTTCAATAAAGATTGCGACATACTTGCGAACTATATGAAGTATAGTGCGGGTATCAGTTATAAAATCGAAGCATTAGAAGAGCGTCACGTACCTCACGTTCTAATTGGCTACTATGTCCGCCGTGCTATGAATCTCTTTGTAGGTCAACGTGGTAACTGTGCTGTCAGAATTCCTTTATGCAAGGATTTTGGCCGCCGCATGCAATTTGTAAATACTGAGCGCTTTTTGCTTTATTTACCTAAATTACAAGAGGTAAATCCTTCGATCCTCTCGGTATTCAATCAAATGAGCAAGATGCGTATGAGCATAGCCATTGATGTCTACTCCTTAATCTTTACCCGTTGGGCCGAGATGGTAAAAGAGTTTACCTATGCTGTAATTGATATGGATCAAAATCCAGATGAGCAGTTTTATCTTTTAAACAACATCAAAGCTGTAGCCCCAAATATTAAAAGCATCGCCAAATGCAAGGATATTGCGCAATGCCGTCAGGCCTTAGCTAAGGGTATAGATTATTGCTGCTGTCATGAAATTCCGCCTGAGATTTGCATTAAATGCGCAAATAAGGCCTACGCTGACATTTGTCCTAATATCTTCTCAGATGTATGTAGGGTATTAGCCGATCAATTTTCAGAGAATTTTAGAGGCGATAGCTTTAAGAGCTTTTTAAATAAATACTACCGCATTTTGCCTTATATCAAACCTTTCATTGATTATGTAGTACTTGATACTCCTTATGCCCTGGATGTACGTGATATTCACACCTATGAGGAGGCTAATGTCATTTTGCCTCCTGAATTGATTAAAAAGCTCCAACTTCTAGTATGTATTCAGCTTTTATCTTTCAGATTCTTAAATAACGAGCAAAGAAAGCTAGGGCGTAACGATTACATGCCTACCAAAATGGCCTTACTTGAAGGCAAGATCTGGGAGAGGATGCTCAAGGATGATGGTTTAGCTGAAGAGCTTCCAATCTTCACCATGGGGACTGCACTTAACCTAAAGCGTTTTGTAATCTCCGGTGCTGAGCTTAAAGATCCTAATTATCAAGAGCTAATTGAAAAGACGACCAACCATGTGCTAAATAATCCTAGCATTAAGAGCCTATATCTAGCCTGTGATGCCTTACGTAAGGATGATCTTATAAAGGTTGAGCAAATTGGAAAGGATGCAGGCTTTTTTAATGGCACCGAGCTTTCTTCAGCGCTTGAAAATGGTATTTTATGGATTGAAGCATTATACAAGGAGCTCGAATCAAGAGTCCCTCTAGCTAATCCGCAGATGACATAGTAGGGAGATCTCTATGATTAGCATGCGTATATCGATGATGGCAATCATTACAGGAATTGGTGCTTTGGCAATGAATGCATCTTGTTGGGCAGCAGATCCTGAAGGTACGAAAGAAAGAGGACCTGATATACGCACCATAATCACAGAGGATGAGAATACACGCTCTATAGTAGTTGGCGTTAATAAGCCGACTCTTCAGCGAAGCAATCAAAATCAAACAGTGATAGTTGCCCCTGACTATAACTGCTACGCACCTTATAAAAAACCGCCTCATCACTATCAGCATCAAGATCATAGGCATGCTCTACCTGCTGATAAATAGGGATTGATCGCTAAGCTTGCTTTTAGATAAGCGGAACCCTTTAACTTCTTAAGGCTCGATAGATAGTCTTAGTTGATTGCGCTAGAATACGCTCCATTGTGTTAGCGAGCGCATTATGAACTCAGTATTTTTAAAATTACATCTCTCCGTCTTTATTGCAGGTTTTACTGGTCTTTTTGGACGTTTAGTCAGTTTAAACGCAGTATGGATCTCATTTTTTCGTATGACTGTAGGCGGAATTTGCTTTTATGCCTATTCAAGAGCTACCCATAAAATAAAGCATGTACCACGTCACCTGTGCTATTCATCTATGCTTGCAGGCGCCTTGCTCTCAATGCACATTACTTTGTTTTACATAGCAATTAAGCTCTCTAATGTCTCAATTGGTACGCTCACCATTTCAACTATTAGCTTTTTTGTGGCTATTCTTGAGCCATTGATGAGCAAAACAAGATTCTCCATACAGGATATTGGCTACTCCTTACTTGGAATAATAGGGCTATCCTTTATCTTCTCCTTTGATGCCCGCTATCGCTTAGGGATCGCTACAGGACTGCTCTGTGCCTTCTTTTCAGCACTGTATTCCTCCTATAACCGTCGCATCATGAGTAACAAGGACTCCGATAGCTATACCATGCTCAATTGGCAGTTTTTAGGAGCCTCCATAATGATGTGTGTTGTAGTAAGTATCAACCGCGTGATCACCGGGGAATGGGGCCTTTATTGGAATTTAAGTGATGCTTTATACCTCTTAATTGCAGCCACCGTCTGCACTGTAGGCATGTATCTTTTGCAGTTGATGGTGTTAAAGGAGATCTCAGCCTTCACCTTAATGCTGACCTATAACCTAGAGCCGGTGTATACCATTTTATTTGCATGCCTTATCTTCCACGAAAATCGCGATTTTAATTTCTCCTTCTATATAGGCTTGCTCTTTATCATAGCCTCGGTTGCTTTAAAGACCTATAAGGTTGCAAGGATCCAAAAACTAGATCCTGGGCTGAAGGATGCTTAAAGCTAAAATGATGGGGAACTACTGTCTAGGATCATC
>CAVHVI010000125.1:0-6609 GCA_963639245.1 Bacteroidaceae bacterium | reverse complement strand
GTATAGGCAATGCTGACTATGTATGTGGATGGTATTACAAGGCCACAGATTATATTCCTGTAGGAAGCAATATCGAGGTAGCTTTTGTATCGACCAATTCTATTTCTCAGGGTGAACAGGTTGCCATTCTATGGGATAAGCTTCAAAAACAGGGCTTTTCTATTAACTTCGCTTGGCGAACATTTATTTGGAACAGTGAGGCAACAGATCAAGCTCATGTACATTGTGTGATCGAAGGTTTTGCTCGTAAGACGCGTGAACAGTGTTATATCTATTCTGAGCAAGGGGCAAATAAAGTCACATCAATTAATGCATATTTGGTTGAAGGACCTTCTGCCCTGGTAAGAGGGCGAAATAAGCCATTGGCGGAAGTACCAGAGATTGGAATAGGAAATAAGCCCATTGATGGTGGCAATTATTTGCTTAGTCCTGAGGAAAAGGATGCATTTATAGCAAAAGAGCCGGTGTCTGCATCTTATTTTAGATTGTGGCTTGGAGCTGCGGAATTTATTAACAACAAAAAGCGATATTGCTTATGGTTAGGAAATTGTTCGCCATCTCAACTAAAATCTATGCCTGAATGTATGAAAAAAGTTCAGGCAGTAAAGGATTTTAGATTAAAAAGCAAAAGTGCCGGAACTAGAAAAATAGCAGATACACCAACGAGATTTCATGTTGAGAATATACCTAAGTCAGATTATTTACTGATTCCACGCGTTTCATCTGAAAGGAGATTGTATGTTCCTATAGGCTTCATACATCCCGATGTATTGGCAAGCGATTCTTGTTCCATTATTCCAAACGCTACCCTTTATCACTTTGCAGTTTTGACTTCATCCGTGCATAACGCGTGGATGAGAACTGTTGCTGGCAGATTAAAAAGTGATTACCGCTACTCTGGCGGTGTTGTTTATAACAATTTCATCTGGCCCGAGGTTGAAGAAGCTCAAAAGGAGCAACTAGCAAAAACTGCACAGGATATTCTAGATGCTCGTGCGTTATATCCTGATTCATCACTTGCTGATCTCTATGATCCCCTTTTAATGCCAATTGAACTTAAAAAGGCTCATGTTGCTAACGATAAGGCTGTATTAAAGCTCTATGGTTTTAAGACAACTGCAAGCGAAGAGGAAATCGTAGCACAACTGATGCAACTTTATGCAAATAAGGTTGCAACTCTTGATGTAAAGGAAAATAAGAAAACAAAAAAGTAATGTATAACAAAGTGTTATAGATGTTTTTACATTCACTAGATGCACGTTTTGCATATGATATGTAATATGTGCATCAAAAAGAAGCTCTTTAGGATTTATTATGCGAATACGCGATCTGCTACAGCCTGAGGCTGTAGATTTAAATCCAGCGATTACATCAAAGGAAGATGCTATAAATCACTTAGTTGATTTGGTATCTGCTACTGGCTGTATTAGTGATGTTGAACGTTTTCGTCAGGCAGTGTTTGACCGAGAGAGTAAGAGTTCTACTGGTCTTGGCGAAGGGGTAGCAATTCCTCATGCTAAAAGCTCTGGTGTTTCTAGGCCGGGGCTTGCTGCCATGGTATTCAAGGATGGCCTTGAGTTTGATTCATTAGACGGAAGCTCTGCCAAATTATTCTTCATAATTGCATCTCCTCATAAAGCATCTGATGAGCATATTGATGTTCTTGCTCATCTATCCTCGGTACTTATTGATAAGGAAGTACGAGAGCGTCTATTAAATGCAAAAACTAATGAAGAATTCCTAGAGATAGTTGATGCTGCAGAGGGAGAGACTCAAAAGGATGATGAAGAGGAGTCTCAAGAAGAAAAGAAACCTAAGGCCTATGACATCGTTGCCGTAACGGCTTGTCCTGCAGGTCTATCTCACACTTATATGGCTGCAGAGGCTCTTGAGCAGAAAGCCCGTGAGCTTGGAATATCTATTAAGGTTGAAGCCGATGGCGCTGCTGGTAACCGTAATCCTTTGTTACCTGAGGATATTGCGGGGGCGAAGGCAGTAATCGTTGCAGCCGATCGTACCGTGCGCATGAACCGCTTTATCGGTAAGCCTTTAGTTCGCGTCGGTGTTAATGATGGTATCAATAAGCCTGAGGAGTTAATTACTAAGGCATTAAGTGGTGACTGCCCTGCATATTCCTTAGTTACTCGATCAGAGCATGTTTCTTTGGCAATGCGTATGTACCGGCATTTGATGTCTGGTCTTACCTATATTATGCCTCTTGCCGCAACTGCAGGTATTTTGTCGGCATTTGCCAGTCTTCCTTTTTTATCAGGTACCAGCACCGGATTCTTCTTTGAAACTATTGGCTATAGCATTGGTATTTTGTTACTACCTGTTTTATCAGCCTTTATTGCGTTTTCAATAGGTGGTAGAACTGCATTAGTAGCAGGCTTTACCGGTGGCGTGATGGCCGATATTTCTGGTGCCGGTGTGATCGGAGCCTTAGTAAATGGGTTTGCAGGCGGCATATTGGCGTATTCAACCTCGGTATTTGCGCAACGGTTCTTAAAGGGGCATGATGCGATGTTCGCCTTGCTCGTATACCCGCTAGTTGGGGCCTTAGGAGTTACAGCGATAGCTGAATTTATCACCAATATTCCTGCAAGTTTTATCGATACCCATCTAAACTCGCTTATTAATCAAGCAGGGCCTGTGCTAAGAATTTTAATTGGCGGTGCTTTGGGACTTATGATGTCTGCAGATATGGGCGGTCCTCTAAATAAGATCTCTTATGCCTGTGGTGTACTGCTTCTTGCTGATTCTCTACCAGAGCCTGGGGCTGGCAGTAAGGTTATGGCCTCGGTTATGGCAGGAGGTATGGTACCTCCTCTTGCGGCAGGCTTGGCTTCCTTGATTGCAAGACCGTTATTTTCTAAGCGGGAAAAGGAGCTTAGTCTTTCGGCTATTGGCAAGGGCTTGGTATTTGTTACAGAAGGTGTGATGCCATATATGCTGATCGCTCCTCGTCGTATGCGTTTTGCCTGTTTTATGGGATCTGGTGTGGCCGGTGCCATGTCTATGGCCTATGAATGTGGTGTGTGCGCACCTCACGGTGGTATCTTTATTGTGCCTTTAAGTCCTCAGCTTGGACATTACTCTTTATCAATTATTGTAGGTGCCTTAGTTGGTATGGTGCTATTTATCGTAGGCCGTATCGGAGTAAAGTTTCCCAAAAAGGCATGATTGAAGAGAGGATTTAAGATCTGCTGATAAACGGCAGATCTTGTGGAAAATGGCATTTATCCTTGGATTAACGGATATCTAAAGCAGCAATATCTGTTCCCACAAAGACGCAGGCTACACGTTTAAGAGATGGAAGCTTGGCAATATTGTCACCTTGGCAGTATCTATCAAGCTGGGCATTGGCCTCAATAAGCTTTTCTTTTACAGCCTCATCACTGCCTTTGCTTACAGGTAGGTATTTAAGCTCAAAGATATAAGAGCAGTTAACTCCATCAAGAGGAGATAGTACTAAGTCTGCATATCCCTTTTCCTTGCCCGTAACCTCAAGCTCAAGATGTACGTTAAAGTCAGGAGAGAAGTTGGCAGCAGTTGCCAAAGCTACTGCAAAATCACTTTCATGAAGACTTGCGCTAAGGTGTAAACCTCCTGCTTTATTGAGTTGAGTGGCAACTGTTTTTACGAATTCCTCAGGGGCACCTTGTCTTAGCTTTACAAAGGCATCTTTGAAAGCTGCGTGCGTAATACTAAGGTTTTCAATACCACGTAGATACTTGAAGTAGTATTCAAAGAACTGCTGAGCCACGGTACGATTTGGAATAGTAAGAGTATCGCTGTTTTCTTTCCAAGTAAGATACCCAAAGTACATCATGGTTGATAGCAGATCGTTTTCACTTAGATTTTGCTGACTGTTAAGATTTATGACTGACAGATCTTCTGCAAAAGAAATAGGTTCTTCTCGTAACGCTTTATTGATGATTTCCTCAACTAATTTATGATCGCCTAATTGCAAAATGCTGTGTATTTTTGAGAGATCCTGAGCAAAGGCAGGATCAAGCAAGATCCTAGGCTCACGGTTGACCTCTTGAATCGCATCCAAATAATAAAGGCACATTGATGCATTAAATACGGAATCCTTTGAATAAGGGCAGAAATGATATCCGTTGTAGAGGACTTTCATTCTATTAAAAATCTCGGCAACAGAATGTCCGTATTTATTTAGATCTATAACCTGAGGAATTAGCGTGCGTAATTCATCGTTGTTAAAACCAAACAAGTTGGCATAATGCTCATTGCTAGTAATATTTTTTTGGATGTTAAAGCCTGATGATAATGAGTCGATGAAAATAGAGGTTACACCAGTGATAAAAATTTTAGCAATGGGGCCTGAGTCAGTAGTAGCTGATTTTAGTGTCTCGTAAAAGTTCTTTAAAAAACCTTGTGACGTGGTGTACTTTTGAAACTTCTCTTTATCATTTGAGAGGATATCGTTGGCAAATTGATCGTATTCATCAATGATAAAGTAAATTTTTTTACCGGTTTGTGCCTCAATTTCTGAAAAGAACTCGTCTAATAGAGCATAGGGCTCTTGGTATTCTTTCTGCAGTACATACCTGGCGTTTTCAAAAGGATATCTGTCGAGAAAATTGCTAATTGCCTTTTTTAGTTTAACAATCAAGCCGTTGACGATGTTGCCTTGAGAAAAACCAGAACAATCTAGCTTTAGCACATAAAAGGAGTTTGCAAGCTTTGTTTTATGCTGAGCAATGTATGTATTAGCAAAATTCTCCTCAAATTTTGAGGATGCCGCAATGTCGTAATAGGCCTTTAACGTACTCGTAAATAACGTTGTTCCAAATCTACGCGGACGTACGATAAAGATGTAATCTGAATTATTTTGTTCTAAGGTTTCGATAAACTTCGTCTTATCAACGTAGGCATAACCTTGCCTACGGCAATCGAAGAAATCAGATTTACCATAAGGTATTTTCTTGTGACTTATATCAGTCATATATGCTACCTTGATTGTTTGCTTTTATCTGAGGTCTAAGCCTTTGAGCTCAGTTCCAACAAAGACGCAAGCCACACGTTTAAGAGTTGGGAGCTTGGCAATATTGTCATCTTGACAGCATTTATCAAGCAGAGTCTTAGCCTCATTAAGCTTTTCGCTTATCGCTTCGTCATTACCTTCGCTTAAAGACAGGTATTTAAGTTCAAAGATATAAGAGCAGTTAACACCATCAAGAGGAGATAGGACTAAATCAGCATATCTTTTCTCATTACTAGTATCCTCAAATTCTAGATGTACCTTAAAGTCAGAGGAGAGGTTAGCTGCTGTTGCTAAAGCTACGGCAAAGTCACTTTTATCAAGTTTTATTCCACTTTGTCTGCGTTCTGCATCTGCGAATTTTGTGGCAACTGTTTTTACGAATTCTTCCGGAGCACCTTGTCTTAACTTTATAAAGGCATCCTCAAAAAAGCCTTCATAGATACTAAGCTCCTTGATGCCGCGAAGATACTTGAAATAATACTCAAAAAATTCTTGTGCAATGACACGGTTGGGAATAGTGAGCGAATCGCTGCTTTCCTTCCAAGTAAGATAACCAAAATATATCAAGGTCGATAGTAATTCGTCATGCGACAGGCTTTTTTTATTAATTAGATCGATTGTTGAAGGCTCTTTGCCAAAAGGAATTGTTTTGTCTGAAAGTACATCAATGATTGTCTTTTTAACAAAATCTATATCGCTTAGACTCAATATACAATGTATTTTGGATAAATCCTGATCAAAGGCAGGATCAAGCAGGATATCTGGTTCTCTATTATTAGCTTTAATTTCTCCTAAGTAATAGAGACACATTGATGAATTGAAAACAGACTGTGATGAAAATGGGGAGAAGTAATAACCGTTATAAAGGGTATCCATGCGGTTAAAGACTTCATCTACAGTATGTCCATATTTCTCTAGGTCAACTACTTGAGGAATTAGTTCTTTTAACTCCCCCTCTGTAAATCCAAACATGGAAGCAAATTTCTTTTTATAAGAAATATTTCTCTGGATATTAAATCCAGAGGACAGTGAATCTAAGGAAATGGTAGTAACACCAGTGATGAAAATACGAGCAATGGGTCGAAAGGAATTGGTGTTTGCTTTTAGTCGTGTATAAAAATTTCTTAAAGAGCCTTCAACGGAAGTAATGTTTTTTTTCTGCTCTTCGTCTTTTGATAAGAGAATGTTGGTAAATTGATCATATTCATCGATGAGAATGTATATTTTTTTTTCAATATACTGATTTACGGCTGAAAAAAAAGCTTCAATAAACATTGCAGGAGATGAATAATCTTTATTGATTTCGCTAAAGCTGTTTTCTAAATCATACCGCACTAAAAATTCGTGTACGGACGATTTAAGGATTGCAATAAAGTTTTCAATAAAATTCTCAGAATCAATGCCAGAGAAATCGAATTTAAGAACATAAAAGGAATTGGCTTTTGATGTTTTGTGATCCC
Organism: Bacteroidaceae bacterium; assembly: GCA_963639245.1. Classification (GTDB taxonomy): domain Bacteria; phylum Pseudomonadota; class Gammaproteobacteria; order Enterobacterales; family Succinivibrionaceae; genus Succinivibrio. The sequence goes on along the minus strand of CAVHVI010000125.1, from coordinate 138 downwards.
CTATATAGGTGCCTGCAAAATAATCATTAAATTTATCAGCAGATGCAATATCATAGTAGGCACTTAGCATTTCTGTGAAGAGACTTTTGCCAAAACGACGAGGACGAATAATCAAAGGATATTTAAGGCCAGTATTTT
>CAVHVI010000124.1:0-6615 GCA_963639245.1 Bacteroidaceae bacterium | reverse complement strand
GAGCAAGCTCGTATTGCCGAAGAAAAAGCAAGGCAAAAGGAACTTTGGCAAAAGCAGATGGATGGCATAAAAAAATCTTTACAAAGTATGAAAGTTGAACATAATTCCAAGGATTTATCTGAGCTTTTAAAAGAGTAATGGAGAGTTTGTTGGAAATTATTGAATTAAATTTCACAACTCATACCGCCTATTTAGGCGGTATGATCATATCTTGACTACCAGATCTTCCTACTTTATTATTTGCTCGCTACAAGAGCTGTTTTCTTGTCTTTTTTCCTTATTGGTTAGATACCAAATAGCCGTTGGCTCTATGTGCTTGTCAAAATAAAACATAATGTTAGGCGATGGATATAATGCCTGATCTTTGTTTGTTAGAAATCTCATCAAAAATTTCTTTTGCTCTAAACTTTGAATAACAGCATTAACTTCATCTACATCAAACTCTAATACCTCGCTCCAAAAATCATTTGATGCAACTATCAAATACTGATCTTGAATTAAAATAGATAGGGTAAAAAGCAGTGAACACTCATTTTCACTAAGCCTTGCTATTTTTGCCGGGGATCCGTAAGATGATCGCTGAGGATCCGGTAAAGATGATCTGCGGATGAGGATCTTCAAAAGAGGATCAAATAAATTGTGCAGACAGTGTTTGCACAATTTAGAAAACAGGGAAAACGGCCGCCAAACAGCTCTTTTACTTTACCAAGATCTCCGAATCATTAATTGTGTAGCTACAATTTTTAGGTAACTGAGATGCTATATTCACAGGCGTTAGCTCAAGATCTAAATAGGTATCTGGGTTGTTAGCAAAATAGGTCCATAGCACACCAAGCCATTCGCTGTTCCATTCTTCAATGGAAACATCTGAAGGGCATTCTGTTTTAGCAAAAGCAATTATGTCATCGTATAAGTTTAAGATGCTTCCATATCCCCAAAGTTGATCTTGAAGCGCCATTATAAAATCTATCTTAGATGGCTCTGGTATATCATCCCAGCTTCTAAGGCCGATCACAGCATGCTTTTTTTCAATTTCGCTCAATCTTACGAAATCAAATAAAGAGCAACAATTTAGCCTTGTGCTACTCAATGGTCAAACCTCTATCAGCGCTTGATTAGAGCATCTGCGTGATCCCAACAAATGTCAGGATCACCAAGATGCATTTATTGAAGGTGTTATTTCACTTCGTAGTCAGCAGCAATTTCAAATATCTTCTGAATATCATCAGCATTTAGCACTACAAAATGACCTTCAGTATTGGTACCGTGGTTGGCTACTAGCTTAGGGATATCCTCACGCTTTGCACCTAATTCTTCAAAATTAAGTGGAAGTCCTGCTTTATGCCAGAGCATACGTAAGGCTTCAATACCCTCTTTAGCAGTCTTTCTTGGATCGTTAGGATCAGCCTTGATATCAAATACCTTGGTTGCAAAACGCACGAAGCGGTTAATGTCATGATCTAAAACGTAATCCATCCACGCCGGCATGACAACAGATAGTCCTGCCCCATGAGCTACGTCATAGAGTGCAGATAATTCCATCTCAATACGATGTGATGCCCAGTCTTGTTCACGACCGACTCCTGCAATGTTATTGTGCGCAAGAGTACCTGCCCACATAATAGCTGCTCGAGCCTCGTAATCGTTTGGATCCTCCATGACCTTTGGGAGCATGGCTACTACAGTACGCAAAATACCTTCACAAATCTCGTCAGTGATTAAGGTATCCTTTGTATTAGTGAAGTAACGTTCCATGACATGAGTCATGATGTCACAGGCTCCACAGGCTGTCTGATATGGTGGCAGAGTCATGGTAAGCTCTGGATTTAATAAAGAGAACAAGGGGATGCTTGTTTTAAAATTAGATCCCTTCTTTTTGACTATCCCATCAACTGTCTTGTTGATAACACAGGAGTCAGAGCCTTCTGAGCCTGAGGCGGCAATGGTTACAATACAGCCAACAGGTAATGCCTCTTTTGGAACTCTTTTACCCATAAAGAAATCCCAGAAATCGTGAGGATAGGGCACACCCATGGCGATGGCCTTGGCAGAGTCAATAACCGATCCTCCACCTACAGCTAAAATGAGCTCAAGATGCTGATCACGTGCAAGCTTTATGCCTTCGTAGACTAGCTCTGCGCGCGGATTAGGCTGTACTCCTCCTAGCTCATAGTAAAGGATATTCTCCTGCTCAAGACTTTTACGAACTGTATTTAAAAGTCCTGATTTTTCTGCACTTTGTCCACCAAAATGTAAAAGAACACGGCTTATGCCGTGCTCTTTACATACCTTACCGACATCTTTTTCTACGCCGCGGCCAAAACGGTAATCAGTACCGCGACAGAAGGTAAAGTTATTCAAAATTCAATAGATTTCCGTTAATCTCTTGAAAAACAATAGGTCTTATGAAAAGAAAAACGTCTTAGACGTTAAGCTCTTTCTTAAAGACATTGATGATTTCCTGATACTCTTCATCCTTTAGATATACAGGATTTGCATCAGAGAAAGGACCATTCCAGTTAGGACCGCCCTCATATTTAGGGCAAACGTGGATGTGAAGATGCTTTACGGTATCTGCATATGAGCCGTAGTTGATCTTGTCAGGATTAAAGCCACGATGAACAGCATTAGCAACGGTCATCAACTCATCCATAAAGGCGTCAAGCTCTTCCTTAGGAAGATCGGTAAGATCGGTTGCGTGGCCATCATAGGCTAGAATGCAACGGCCGCGGTTTTTCTGATCGCGGAACAAATAAAGCTTAGAGTGCTTGAAATCGCAGATATGGATCATGAGGCTGTCGCGATGAGCGCAGACGCTATCGCAGTACATGCAACCTGCTTTGTTTTTCTCGTACATTTTTATGTCCTTAAACGTGTGTACTGATTATTAATAATTCCATGCTGATTATAGTCGTCGAATCAAAATTAAATACAAGAATGTACTAATTTTTTCAATCTTTTTATCAAAAGCGTGAACTTCTTAATAATTAGCAACTATATATATGGCTTCTGGCAAAAATCCCGAGCATGTTGCTCGGGAGAAACTAGCTATTAGATCTTTTCTGCCATGCAGTTGCAGGCAGCCTTTTCAACAGGTAAGCAGGCTGTATAGCGTTGCATGAACTTATTGAAGCCCTCAACGCCTTCCTTATCAGGATCTACCTTAGTTCCCTCAGCACCTGCAAAGATCTTGGTGTCAAGGAAATGAGGCAGAGTCTCGCCTTCATCCTTATTTACTAAGAAAGCAGCTAGCAAGGCCATACCCCAAGGACCGCCTTCACCTGCGGTGGTCATAACCCAAACCGAGGTATCTAAAGCATTAGCCATGATGGTTTGGCCAACGCCTTTAGTCTTAAATAGTCCGCCGTGACCTAAGAGCTTATCAATTGCAACCTGCTCATCCTTTAGGATATCCATGCCAAGACGGATGGCGCCTAGGGAGGTATTGAGGTTTGAGCGCATGAGGTTTGCAAGATTGAACTTAGCCTCAGGAGTACGGATCAATAGCGGACGGCCTTCTTCCATGCCGGTAATGAATTCACCTGAGAAGTAGCCATAAGTCAAAACGCCACCACAATCAGGATCACCCTCATTTAAAGCGCGGTTGTAGAGTAGGGCAAATAACTCATCAGGAGCCATCTTATGGCCTGAGGCTTCAGCAAATTCTGCAAAGAGATTTACCCAGGAGTTGAGATCGGATGTGCAGTTATTAGCATGTACCATTGCAACCTGCTTACCATCAGGAGTGGTGACATTATCGATCTCGCGATGAAGCTTCTCTAAGGCCTTCTCAAGCACGATCATGGCAAAGATGGAGGTACCTGCAGAGACGTTGCCAGTACGGACTGCGACGGAATTGGTTGCAACCATGCCAGTTCCGGCATCGCCCTCAGGAGGTGCTAAGGGGATATCTGCCTCAAGATCACCAGTTGGATCTAAAAGCTTGGCACCATCTTTAGTTAATGAGCCTGCGTTTTCACCTGCAGAGAGTACCTGAGGCAAAATTGCCTCAAGCTTCCAAGGATAGCCCTGAGGAGCAACCAAGGCATCAAACTTTTCGATAAGCTCTTGTCTATAGGTTCCAGATATAGAATCGATAGGGAACATTCCAGCAGCATCACCAACACCTAGAACGCGACAGCCAGTGAGCTTCCAATGAATGTAGCCAGCCAAGGTGGTAAAGAAATCGATATGCTGTACATGCTCTTCTTTATTTAGGATAGATTGGTAGAGGTGAGCAATAGACCAGCGCTCAGGAATATTGAAGTTGAAGAGCTCAGTAAGCTTAGCTGAGCTATCACGGCATAGAGTGTTACGCCAAGTACGGAAGGGGGCTAAAAGATTTCCTGATTTATCAAAAGCTAAATAGCCGTGCATCATTGCTGAGAAGCCTAAGGCTGCAAGCTTTTTGATGGTTATACCGTATTTAGATTGCACATCCTTTTTTAGATCAGCATAGGTATCCTGAATACCAGACCAAACCTCGTCAATATGGTAGGTCCAAATGCCGTTTTCTAGACGATTTTCCCAGCCATGTGAGCCTTGTGCCAATACCTTGCCGTCACAGGGATCGATAAGCACTCCCTTGATGCGGGTAGAGCCTAATTCAATACCCAAGACAGCCTTGCCGTCAGCGATCAGTTGTTTGTAGTCAGTCATGATTGATGCCCGTATATTTTGTTTGAAAAATAAGGCGCAGCTTGCTAATTATTTTTTAGCCTCTGCATTATGCTAAGTATATGACCGTAACCGTTTGCAAAAGTTGCGGTACCTCGCATTTTAGAATATGTAACTAATTATCATTAATGGACGCAAAACTAATTAAAATAAGTGATAACTTTTCAATACAAGCTTTTTAAAGGATCTGTTAGAATATGCTTAAGAAATCTATTATCAACTTAAATAGATAAGATACAGGTGGACTTATGTTTTTTAAGAAAAGTGATTTTTATCCTGTAATTGCTCCTATAAGTGGCAAGGTGATTGCGTTAACAGATCTTGAGGATCCTATTTTTTCAGGTAAGGTTGTAGGTGATGGCGTCGCCATTATCCCTGGTGATGGTGAGGCGGTAGCTCCTGTATCAGGTGTTGTCACTATGATAGCTCCTACCAACCATTCCTATGGTATTACTGCTTATGATGGTACTGAAATTTTGGTCCATATCGGTATTGATACCGTGAAGCTAAATGGCAAAGGCTTTAAGCCTCTAGTTAAGAAGGGAGATAGTGTTGAGGTTGGTCAGCCTATTTGTAAGTTTGATCTTGAGAATATCAGAGCTTCTGGATTTAACGCCACCACTCCAGTGATTATTACCTCTAATTCTATCGATAAGGTTAAGCGTTTGACTGTGCGTACAGGCTTTGCTGAGTCCGGTAAGACTGAATGCATGCTCTATGCCCTAGAGAAGAAATAAGCTTGAGCTTCTTTTAAGATTAAAAAAGCCCCAAAAAGTGGGGCTTTATCGTCATTGTCAGGTGTTATTTAATCCTGCTTATAGAGGGCAGTTGAGAGATAGCGATCACCTGAGTCAGGAATTACTACCACAATAGTTTTACCAGCGTTTTCTGGGCGTTTTGCGATGGTGAGGGCTGCAGAGATAGCTGCACCACCTGAAATTCCTAGGAAAACACCCTCAGATCTTGCAATTTGGCGACCAGTATTTAGCGCATCCTCGTCAGTTACAGTGAGGATCTCATCGATATATTCACGCTTGGTGTTTCCTGCCTCAAAGCCGGGGCCAATGCCTTGGATCTTATGAGGACCAGGCTTGCCACCTGAGAGTACAGGAGATGAAGCAGGCTCGACGGCAATAACCTTAACTGCAGGATTGTGCTCCTTTAGATAACGGCCAGCACCTGAGACGGTGCCACCAGTACCAACGCCACCAACTAGAATATCAACCTTACCCTCAGTATCCTTCCAAATCTCAGGACCAGTGGTTTCATAGTGAACCTTTACATTGGATGGGTTTTCAAATTGATTAGGGATCCAAGAATTAGGAGTTGCGGCCTGAAGCTCTTTTGCCTTAGCAATGGAGCCCTTCATGCCTAATGCGCCATCGGTGATCACAAGATTTGCACCGTAGGCCTTAATGGTATTGCGACGCTCCTCGGACATGGTTGCAGGAAGAACGATAGTGACCTTAATACCTAAGGCTGCACCGACCATAGCGAGACCAATACCAGTGTTACCAGAGGTAGGCTCAATAATGGTTGAGTCATAGTTAATAACACCTGCCTCTAAGGCATCCTTAACCATCTGGAAGGCAATACGATCTTTGATGGATCCTGCAGGATTGAAGGCCTCGAGCTTTGCTAAAACCTTAGCTTGGAGTTGATTTTGAGTCTCTGTTTTAGAGAGCTCTAAAAGAGGGGTGGAACCAATAAGATCAGTAATTTTGCTATAAATGGCCATTTGAAACCTCCTGAGGTTTGAAGCCTGTCGAAGTTTAGTTCGACATTCTCTAGTTGAAAATTCTAGGTAAAAAAAAGGAAGCCTTTCTGGCTTCCTGCTTTGGTAATCTTGGGTGTCTTTACTATTTAAAAAAACAAAAGGAAGCCCGACACGCACTTAGCATGCAGTTGCAACAACACATAAAAGAAAAAGTGTGAGTT
>CAVHVI010000123.1:5476-6656 GCA_963639245.1 Bacteroidaceae bacterium | reverse complement strand
CAAGGCAGTGCGGCGACGCTCCTGAGGAGTATATCTTCTTTGGCCATAGATCACCGAGCACACCATGGCATCGCAGGAGAGGGCAACTGCAAGTAAGAGGATCTCAAAAAAACTCATAGATTTTAGTTATATTTTTAATTGGGGATGGCTATTGTACTGCCTTAAGGTTAAATCTCAAGTGAAATTCCCTCTCTTGGATCTGCAAAGGATTCTTTATCCTCATGCTCCCCTGTAAGTGATCTTATCCTACCTAATCTTGGGGCGGAGGCTTTAGGCTCAAAGCCTAAGCTCTCAAGAGTCTCAGCAAGCTCCACACTGTGATTTTGTACTGCCTTTAATCCCTCTAGGGTCTCGGTTGCAAAGGATATTCTGATCTCAGGAAAAGCAGCTACCGCTTTAATCTCAATTTGTCCTAAGCGCTCTAGGTCAAATTGGAAGGTAAGATGCCAAACATTTTTCTTATCATCCTCTGCTTTGCGGATCATTAAGGCTCCTTCCTTACCTCCGTCATAGCAAGGAGGTAGAGGCAAGGCCCTATTTAAAAGGGGATGTACATTTTCATCCCTTTTTTGAAGCCTTGAGATCTGCTCAAGGGTTTCACTGCAAAGCTTTTCAAGCTTGCTCTCATTCTCATCTGATTTATCGATCAGCCCCTCAAGTGCGCTATCTAAGGATGCGAGATCCTTTTTCTTTAAAAAGCCTGAAATAGATTTTCCTATCTGCTTAAAGCGCAGGCATAAAAGTAAGAAGGCCCATTGCTGTAGCGCGATCGCTCGTGGGGATGAGGATGACATCGGAGATGCTACCAAAGATAACCAGCTATCTGCGGCAGTTAAATCAGCTAAAGGTGATAAGAGCTTATTTTTAAGCTCCAACGCCTCTTTTTTTAAGCTCTCCGGAAAAGTACTATCACTTGCCACGACACTTAGGCTTTTTAAATACACATCAAAGGGTGAATTCATGGAGGGGACTTTTAAAGACACCTCAGATGCTGCGATCGATTGAGGAGTTGCAACAGTGCTTTCATGGCTTGCCTTGCTAAACAAAGATGCTATTTTGCGAAATAGTCCGCCTTCGTTTGCAACGGTGGTAGGTTCAATTTTACTTTGCTCAGGAAGAGGCATGGAGCCGCCAGTGGTAACGCTCGAGGCCACCGAGGGGAGTGGAGATGATGAAACGC
>CAVHVI010000123.1:0-5466 GCA_963639245.1 Bacteroidaceae bacterium | reverse complement strand
CGCTTATATTATTGCCATTTTTATCTTCTCCTTCAAAATTCTTAAGGTTTAGCTCTTGTTCTTCATTTTGCTTAAGATCCTCATTATCAAGCTCTGCTTTATTAGCCGAGCTTTCATCTAAGGCTTTGGCATTAGCTACTGCCATTTGCGAGAGTTTTCCTGAATTTGAGCTCGTATCAGCTAAATTTTTTGGAAGAGCTTCCTCTGTTAAATCATCTTGAACAATAGCTTGAGTATCTTCCTGTACTAGAGGTGGGGTAACGGTAATATCCTCAATTACTATATTGGATACTTGGTTTGATGCTGTATTAGATGAGCTTTTATTGCTACTAGCATCATCAAATGTAGCATCTTCATCAACTACAGCACTGCTTTGTGAGTTTGTAATTACAAACTCCGAATCAATCTGAGCATTTTCCTGAGTATTAACTTTTTGAGTATTAGCCTCATTTTGCTCTGTACTGGCCTGTGCTTTAGGATCTGTTGCTAAAGCCTTAGGCTCACCATCCTTTGCTTGTAGGTTATGATCTTCACGAGTTTGTGTTTCTTCATTATCTAAAGAGACTTTTGCTGTAGTGCTTTTAGAAGATGCGTTTTTTTTAGCTGATAAGTCATCATTAAGATCCTTATCTTCAGGCTCTTTATTACTTGTAGCTAATGCCTCTTTATTAATATTTTTTTTTAAGCCTTCATCAATATCTTCCGCTACATCTGCATTATCTAAAGCAATATTTGCATCAGCTTTAATGCTATTTATTGCAGAGCTATTTTTTTTTAAGCTAGAGTTTTGTTCTGAGTCGGATGTATTATTTTGAGTGATCTCTTTATCTATATCTTTAGTAGCATTTTGCGATGCAATTGCAGAGTCCTGAGAGCTTGCAGAGGCTGCGAGATCTTGCTTTAAGCTTGGTGTTTGATTTTGTGAATTAGCAGTTACATCTTTATTTTCCGCATTATCTGCCATCAAACGCTGCTGATATTACCTGTGAGATCATGCGCTTAGAGTTTAAAGTCTGGGCCTCTGAAACGGCAGTAAAGGCCTTAAGCTGCTCATCGTTGAAATCTGATAGAGGTAAATCCATTCCAGGAACTGAAGCTAGGCCTCCAAAAAAGGAACTTTGCACGGCGTTATAGGAGACCTTTAAGTGCGCATGATTTAAGTTTTTGATATTTGATGCTTTGGCATTATTGGATGTAGCTAAGGTCTCATCCATAACATTTTCTGAGGCATTAGCATTTTTTTCGGCTTTAGCTTGAGTACTCTTTTGATCAGGGTAGTCTGCAGGATCTGGAAGCTTGCCATCCTGCACAAGCTTTTGTCTTTCAGTCCTAAACTGGCGCTCAAGAGATGATGCTCTGGATGCGAGCTCTCTTAGGTTAGAGCTACTTTTATCAGCGCTATCTATAGCATCGCTGGTACTGCTTTTATTTGGAGAATTTGAGCTATCAGTACGAATTAAATTGCTACGACGAGCCTTTTCTGCAGCTCTGGCGATGATCTGCTTAATGCGCTCAGAAGGCTCTACTGATAAACTTAGGCTCTCATTTTGAGAGCTATTGTTTCTCTTAAATATATCAAGATAGGTGTTGTTATCTTTTAAGTCTTGAGCTGCTGTATCTTTAAAAGCAGAATTTTTGAGATCTTGAGTGGAGTCCTCATTGAAAGTAGCCTCATTATTACTTCTTTCTTCAATATTGCCATCAAAGCTTGCAAGCTTATTTAATACCTCTTTGGCGTTATCTCTAATAAAGGAAATAGTACTTGCTAAAAGCCTAGTGGTGGCATTTTTTTGAATACTTGAAGGCTCCTCAGCGCTTACATAGATCCCACGTATGGAGAGATCACGAATTAAGCCTGCTCCCATTGTGCGATGTGAACTTAACTCTGCTAAAGATTCTGTTACTGCCTTAGCAAGTGCATTGCCAGTAGCAGAGCCTTCTTTAAGAGAGGCAGGGAGCGCTGCAAAATCTTTTTTAAGCTTGAGGCTTGCATCCTTAGCTCGCACAAAATTATCTGCTGAAGATAATATTTTAGCGGCGGTGTCCTGCAGATTTTTATCTCTGTCGATTAATTTGGTACTAAGACTTGTATAAGGGGCATCTTTGCTTTGGGTATTTGCACTAAGGCTTAATTCATTATCAGAGATAGTAATATCCTTGCTAAGATTTCCCTGTAAGGAATTTAAGCTACGCTGTAGCCCCTCACTAACCTTTGGACGCTCCTTTGAGATATTTTGCAGAAAGCTTTGGGCACTTTGGCGATTTAACTGAGCATGATTGGTATTTATTTTTTGATCTTGCACATGGTTATTTATGCTATTAGCTGTAGTTTTTTTTGTGTTAAGCTCAGTTGTTTGCATGATTTAGCCTATTACTCTCGACATTTGCTATAGCTTGTCTGTTTTTACTAAAAGTACAATTTGCTAAAATATATTATAACGTGCGTCCACTATAAAACGGATGCTCTGACATGTTTTAGAGGTTTTTATGTTAAAAAGAGTTGCCTGCGTGATCGCGATGACTGCTAGCTTAACTATGTCATCAGCTGCCTTGGCCCAGCACACAAGTTTTAATCCTATGGCGCCACGTCAAATTTATCAGCAGCTCTCTGAGGCCGATTACAGCTACGGCTACTCAATTTTACCTGGTAATTCCATTGATGGCATTGAGCCTGCTAACCGCTATGTAGGCTGGTCAGTTAATTATTACGTACTAGATCGCTATTTTCTAAGACCAGTTGCCCATGGCTACGCGCATTTGCCTCAGTTTATGCAAGATGGTGTAGGTAATTTCTTCTCTAACATTTCCGAGATAAACAATACCTTTAATAATCTGCTCTTAGGTCGCTTTGCAGATTCTGCTACCTCCTTTGCTCGTCTACTTATAAATTCAACCATAGGGCTTTTAGGATTATTTGATCCAGCCACGCACATGGGACTTGATAAGCATGCCATGAAGATGAATACCGTTTTAGGAAAGTATGGCGTCGACCAAGGTGAGTATCTCATGGTTCCTTTCATGGGCCCCACAACTGAGCGTAATTTACATGCCAGCACTGCCGATAACTGGTATTACTATGTGCTAAATGAGCCATTTATTACAGCTGCTTGTTATTTAATCGAAGGTATTCATACCCGCGCTCAATATATCTCTCAAGAGAAATTTATTGATGAGGCCGTTGATCCTTATGCACAGTTAAAACAGATCTACCTCTCACATGAGCAAGGCTTAGTCGATCCTGAGGCTGCCATAAAGGATGATAAGCAAACGGTAGATGATGCTTACTTAGATGAAATTGATGAGAATTAATTGATCATGAACGAGAATTCTTCATCTTTAGACAAGCTTCGCGGTCGTATTGATGAGTGCGATGAGATTTTGTTTAGGATTCTGGCAAGACGTCAGGAGTTAGTAAAGCAAGCTGCGGAGGCTAAGCTTGAGCACAAGGATGCAGCTTACTCCTTAAAACGTGAGCAGTATTTAATCGAAAGTCGTGAGCAAATGGCGCAAAAGGCAGGTCTTCCAAAGGGCTTTGCCGCAGATTTAATTCGCAGAGTCTTGCGTGAAAGCTATCAAAGCTCCGGTACTGGGGCATATCCCCGTTTGATGCCATATGATGGCGATGTTGTCATCGTAGGTGGCAACGGTGGCATGGGAAAAATATTTAGGCGCTATTTTGAAGCCTCAGGCTATAGGGTTATCTGCTTTGGGCATAGTGGTTGGGATAAAGCTCAAGAATATTTTCAAAATGCCAAGATAGTCATTATTACAGTACCAATTGATGTAACCGAGGCTATTATCAAGCAATGTGAGCCTTATTTAAGGGAGGATATGATCCTCTGTGATTTAACCTCAGTAAAAGCTCCCATAGTAAAATGCATGCTCGAGCATCATAAGGGACCTGTTTTGGGCCTACATCCTATGTTTGGCCCTGATATTAAAAATTTAGTAAAACAGGTCATAGTAACTGTACCGGCACGCTTTAGAGAAAAGAGTGAGTTTTTAGTAAAGCAGCTTGATCTGTGGGGGGCACGTACCGTAGATTGTGATGCCAAAGAGCATGATGAGGCCATGAGCATTATTCAGGCGCTAAGACACTTTACCACCTACGCCTATGGCACCTTTATGGCATCAACTAATGCCAACTTGCATAAGCTTTTAGAGCTAAGCTCTCCTATTTATCGCTTAGAGCTTATGATGGTGGGGCGTTTGTTTGCCCAAGATCCACGTCTTTATGCTGATATTATTATGTCATCTGATGACAATTTAAAATTAGTATCTAGCTATATAGAAAGTCTAAAGCCTGAGCTTGAGGTGGTTGCAAATAAGGATGCTATTGAATTTGAACGACGTTTTTTAAAGGCGCGGGCTTATTTTGGTGATTTATCTGAGCAATTTTTAAAGGAAAGTTGCAATCTGCTAGCCTCAGCACAGGATCAGCGCTGAAATTTAGTGTATATAGTATACAGTATCGATGTTTGATTGATATGACGTAAGCTAGACGTATTTTACTTCGTTTAATGAATTTGAATTTTAAGGCTATAAGCTTTTAGCTTATGCCTATTTTAAATATGAGATCTCTTAAAAGCATTACCAAAATTTCTGTTTTTGCCTTGATAGGTTTGATGATTGTAGGCTGTAGCGAGCCGCAATCACACAAGATTCAAGATAACGCTCAGGTTATTACCGTAGGTAGCGATATCTATCCTCCCTTTAATTACCTTGATGAGGATGGCAAGCCTACTGGAATTGATATTGAATTGGCTCAAGAATCCTTGCATAGGCTTGGTTACAAAGTACGCATTGTGCAGATCAATTGGGAGCAGAAAACCGAGCTAGTTGAAAGCGGTAAGATTGATATTATCTGGGGATGCTTTTCTATGGAGGGGCGTCTTGATGACTATCGCTGGGCTGGCCCCTATATGGTCAGCAATCAGGTGGTTGCCGTAAATCAAAACAGCAATATTTATAGACTTGCTGATCTTGAAGGCAAAAATCTAGCAGTGCAAGCTACAACTAAGCCTGAAGGCATATTCTTAAAACGCACAGATAAGAGAATTCCGCTTTTGCAAAATCTTATCAGTATGGAGGATCGTGCGTTACTATTTACCTTTTTAAGTAAAGGCTATGCCGATGGTGTAGGCGCTCATGAAACCTCAATTTTGCAGTATATGAAAGATTATGAGGCCAAGTTTAGAATTTTAAAGGAGCCCTTGATGACAGTGGGCATTGGGGCGGCCTTTGCAAAAAATGATGAACGAGGGATTTGCGAAAAGCTAGATAAGGTTCTAGAGGAAATGCGCTTAGATGGTACCTCAGCCAAAATTATTAGCAAATATTTAGGCGATCCTACTAAATATTTAGAGGTAACTAAGCTTGCTTATTAAATCAGATAATTCAAAGAAAACAAATCTTCTTGTAAGCCTTGCAGTTATATTTTTATTTTTTATTTTAACTGCAGTAGGT
>CAVHVI010000122.1:0-6750 GCA_963639245.1 Bacteroidaceae bacterium | reverse complement strand
ATTTAGCAAAAATACTCTTTAAAAGAGGTCTATAGGTAGGAGAGAGCAGTGATACTAATGAGAGCACAAGTAGCACGGCACAGATAGGATTCTCTGCAAATACACTCATGGAGCCATCGCTCATCATTAGGCTGCCAGTAAAGTTCTCCTCAGCAAGCTTGCCTAAAATGATACCAATGATGACGCCAGGTACGCTCATATCGCACTTGTGCATAATAAAACCGATGATGCCGGCTGCTACCATGATCCAAACATCACAAAGAGAATTTGAATAGGAGTAGGTTCCAAGCATGGCCATCACGGTGATGATGGGGAGCAAAATCTTTTTAGGAACGTTTACTACCTTAGTAAACACTCTAATTAAGCTAAAGCCCATAATACCCATCAAGGCATTTGCCAAAAGCAGGCCAATAAAGATGGTATAGATTTCCACAGGATTATTCACAAAGAGCAAGGGACCAGGCTGAATACCGTGAACCATTAATGCTCCTAAAATAATTGCAGTAGCACCATCACCAGGAATACCTAAGGTTAATACCGGAATAAAGGCACCACCAACAACTGAGTTATTACCAGATTCGGAGGCTGCAATACCACGCGGATCGCCCTTACCAAATTGAGATGAGTCACGGGCCCAGGTCTTAGCTTGGTTATAGGAAATCCATGAGCCAATATCACCACCAGTACCTGGCACACAGCCAATAAAGGTGCCAATTGCTGAGGAGCGAATAAGAGTAGGAAGGGTAAGCTTAAAATCTGCAGCTGAGGGTAAGACACCATCAATCTTTAAATCAGGGATCTTAGCTTGACCATTTTTAATATCCTCAACGTTTACAAAAACCTGAGTTAAGGCAAAAAGACCAATCAAGATCGGCATGAAGGATACACCACCTGAGAGATAGAGGGTACCTAAGGTATAGCGCTCCATACCAGACATAGCATCTAAACCTATGGTTGCAATCCAAAGACCTATTAGGCAACCAATCACGCCCTTCAAAATAGAGCCTGCTGATACTGAGGTAACCATGGAGATACCAAAGATTGCCAAGGCAAAATACTCAGGCTTTGAGAAGGTAAGCGCCACCTGAGCCAAAAGCGGAGCACAGAGGATCAAACAGATAACCGAGAAAACACCACCAAAGGTTGAGGCAGTGGTTGAAATGGATAAGGCACGTCCTGGCTGACCATTTTCAATTGCCATGGGGTAGCCATCAAGCGTGGTAGCAGCAGATGCTGGAGTTCCGGGGGTTCTTAGTAAAATTGCGGTAATAGAACCACCATAAATAGCACCGCAATAGATACCTAGGAGCATGATAATGCCGCCTAAGCCACCAACTGAAAAGGTAACTGGGAATAAGAGCGCTAAGCCCATATTCACCGAAAGTCCAGGCATGGCTCCAACAAAGATGCCCACACCTGTGCCCATAACTAACAAGGCCAGATTTTCAAAGGTTCCAACCTGGAGTAGTGCGTCTAATACAGCTTGCATGATCCTTACTCCATAAAGAAAGGCAAAGGCAACTGAATATGCAATGCCAAGGTAAACAAAAGATAGATAGCAGCTAAAAAGCCTGCGCACACGCCCACAGCAAAAAGCTTGTTATTTACGCCAAGCATGAGCATACCTGTAAATAAAAATATAAAGGAGGATACATAGAAGCCTAAGAGCGGGAATAAAGCTGCATAGACGATCACTACCGCCATCATACGGTAGGCACCAAAGCATCCTTGGGAGTTGAACACTACTTTTTGCTTAGAGAACTCAGCTTTGCATCTTATAGTGTCCACTACGATTAAAAAGGCAATCACGAGTAAGCCTAAGCCTAATATGAAAGGCCAAAAGCCAGCTCCTGGACCAAACATCGACATTTCAATGCCATATCCATACGCATTGTAGGAAATGGCACCTCCAACTATCGCTGTTATTAGCGCTATCGCTATATTACATACGGCCATTGACGGCATAAGCGTCCTCCTTTCATGCGCCTTGCTTATGAAATCCACCAAAGCTAGGCGTTTTTAAACAAATCCCGACTAGGGCTCTTCGTTTGAAAACCTATAAGAACATTAGTCGGGAATTGCTTTTTGGGGGATCGCTCACTGTACTTTGAGGTGAGAAGCACAGTGAGGATCCATCTATAAAGCTCCTAGAGCTTCATAAATTACTTAGCCTTAGCAAGCTCTGCTAAGAATTCTGCATACATAGCATCGTCTGCTTCCATCATCTTGTCGGCATCCTCGCCAATGATGTCAGTAGGATCAATACCCTGCTTTAAGAAGTAGTCTGCAAAGTTATCGGTAGCAGCAACACGAGCGGCGCTGTCACGTAAAACCTTCAGCACATCAGCAGGAGTGCCCTTAGGAGCAACTAAGGTAGCCCAAGCACGAATTGCCATGTTGTGGCCTAATTCCTTGAAGGTAGGAACATCAGGGAACATCTTAGTACGCTTATCAGCCATGACAGCTAGGATCTTAAGCTTGCCAGCTTCAACCTGAGTTCTAAAGGATGAAGGATCGGCTAAAGTTGCATCAATGTGACCACCGGCAATAGCGGCAGCGATATCAGCAGTTCCCTTAGGATAAGGAATGTGTTTAACCTTGACGTCAAATTCCTTTTCCATAGCCATGGTAGCGATGTGCCAAATAGCGCCCATGCCAGAGTTACCCATCATGACCTTGCCAGGATTCTTCTTTAGATGATCGATGAATTCATCTAAGGTGTTGTAAGGAGCAGAGGCATGAACAATCAAAGCTGCAGGGGCTGCAATAGGAGCAATGATGGAATCAAAGTCCTTGTAGGATAACTTGGTCTTGCCCTGATGAGGGAAGATGTCGAGCTCAACGGTCACCATACCTAAGGTGTAACCGTCAGCCTTGGCATTTGCTACATCCTGCATACCAACGATACCGTTACCATCAGGCTTGTTGACGGGGACAAATTTAACCTTGTCACCTAAATCCTTCTGCATCATGTTGATGATGCCACGGCCAGTGGTATCAGTACCACCACCAGGATTCTTAGGGATCACCACAGTGATGTCCTTAGAAGGATAGTCAGCACTCATAGCCTGAGTTGAGGCAGCGAGGCACATTGCAGCGCCGATGGCGGTGAACAGCATTGAAAGTTTACGCATTGTCATGCTCCTGTTTGTTTTTATGATTAGTATTCAAGTGCTAAGCCTTGAATTTTATTATGCGGATATTCTCACGCTTATAGGTATAGCTCACATAGAGGCTATCCTGATAGGCATGAACACATGGATATGAGAACTCCGCTATCTCAGTATCCAGATCCTCTTCCTTAACGAAGTGAATTCCATTAGTCGATGACATCAAGGAAATAGGAGTACGCTTACCCCAATTTCCAGTCACCGGATTACAGGCAAGATATATCTTACCTGCAAATAAATCTAAATCTATGCCACTATTGTTGTTTGGTACATCCGTGCGATAAGGCTCACACCAACTCTCACCACCATCCTCTGAATCAGAGCGCATTACCACGCCCACAGTTGAGCGCAGTAGCATATGTACCCCTTCATCATCCTCCCACAGGGTTGGCTGAATGACACCGCGACCAGAGAATGATTGGTTGCTTACGGCAATATCCCTAGCACTAGTATCAGTGGCATCTAATTCTTCCTGAGATAAAGTTATCTCATTTGATTTCCTTAAGGTCTGCATACCATCATCAGAGATATCGACAAAGGCGCGCCAGTAGCCATCCTCAAGCGATGAGGGATTTAAATAGCGTCCGCAGTGATGCTTTTTTAAAACTATAGGCTGATTGCGAACACTTCCGCGTCCGCCTCTATCGCCTGCCACCAATTCACAAGGCTCATTAAAGCTTTTGCCATCATCAAAGGATTGGGCAATATAGGATCTCCATGAGGCAATGACATCCCCTACCTTAAATATAATGCCAATGTGGCCGTCGGGATATTTAAACAACACCGGATTCCAATGAGCCTCATTAGATGCAAAAAGCTTAGTAGGAGTACCTGCTTTACCATCGACTACTCTTACCAAATAAATTGCGGTATCACTCTTACCCTCAAAGCTTCCCCCAAAGAAAGCACACAATAATTCATGCTCATTTAGAGGCAGGATAGAATTGGCATGACACATGGCACAAGGCAATTTATCACAAGCAAGGGTAGTCCATTCTCTTTTCATAGCCAGCTACTCCAAATTCTCGATAACGCCTTTGTAAACTATGATATTGGCATAAGGAGTAAGATCTCCTGTCAGCACCACTACCTGACAGTTGGTTGCTTCCTTATAAAAAGCCTGACGCTCAATTGCGCCTAAGGCTTTGTCATGATGCTCAGTAGCTACAACCTTTAAATACTCCTGCCACACAGCAGGCTCTCCTCCAAGACGTTCCTTATCACCTGCGGCAATTTCCATCACATAGCCAGGATGCTCGTGCAAAGCATCAGGAGTAATAAGCTTCATCACCTCCTTTAAAATCTGCACACAGGATACTGCTGGCAATTGCACCAAGGTGTGAGATCCTGCAATACGACGGGCAGGAAAATTTGCATCTGCAATAACAATACCATCGCCGTGCCCCATTGCATCTAGGGCCATCAAAAGCTCGGGAGTAATGAGTGGTGAAATGCCTTTTAACATATAGCTATCTCAATTTTTAAATTTAACTTATTGTTAGCCAACGCTTTTTTAAGTTTTCTTAGAGCGCATGACTAATAATCATGCCATCTAAAAATCCTCTTTATGATCCCCGTGCATGCTTTGCACGGAGATCGTCTATTTAATTCCTAATACCTACTTCTTAAAGATAGGACCGTAGGTCTTGCAGGCTAGGTAATCAGCCTGCTCCTTGTTCATACCAAAGCTATTCCATGATGCCGGACGGAAGATATCTTCCTCGGCAACATTGTGCATGCACACCGGAATTCTGAGCATGGAGCACAAGGTGATGAGATCGGCACCGACGTGACCGTAGACTGATGCACCGTGGTTTGCACCCCAGTTATTCATCACATCATAGGCACTCTTGAAGGGACCAACACCAGTTACACGAGGAGTAAACCAGGTGCAAGGCCAGGTGTAGTCAGTTCTCTTCCACAAAGAATCAGTAACCTCATCAGGAAGTCTTACCGTCCAGCCTTCAGCAAGCTGCATCACGGGGCCTAAGCCCTTGACTATATTCAAGCGCGCCATGGTTACCGGCATTTCAGCCTCTGTAATAAAGCGTGAGGAATAACCACCGCCTCTAAAGTAGCCGTTATCAGATGGATTCCAAGTAGTAGCCTTTAAGCACGCCTCGATATCCTCATCGCTCATTTCCCACCACTTAGGCATGATGGCATTGCCATCCTTATCCTTGCACTTACCAGTAGCCTCAAGGCAGCTTGCACCTGAGTTAATTAGGTGGATAAAGCCACCAGCGGTCTTAGCATGGCCCTCGGTATCATAGCCGGTGCAACGCTTTACTGACTCAGTAGACCACATGGTACGTACGTCTGAGAAGATTGATGGACGATTGGTCAAAAGCTTCTCAAATAGCATGGTGGTGCCGTTTAGAGTGTCATTTTCAGTTGCTAAAATAAACGGCTCACGCTTGCCTTCCCAGTCAAAGTTGGAATTTAGCAAGGCTTCAGCAAAGTCAGTATCAGGATAGTGATCGGTCCACTGTCTTTGTCCTTGGAAGCCACCTGCGATAGCATTAAAGCCTAAGGCCTCCTCTTCAAAGCCTGCTGGTAAATGGTTATTGCCACGGAAGAGATCCTTGATGATCACCATGCACTTAACCGAGAACTCAAAGTTGCGCTCGATAACCTCAGGGGAGGAGCGAACAAACTCAGGGTTCTTATCAAAGCCAATGGGGCATTTCTCCTTAGCCCACTTCAATGCCTTTTGATATTCATCCTCATCGTAGATGTGCTCTTCAATACGGCGTAAAACCTCAACCTCATCTACTGACTCAACACGCATGCCTAAGTAATCTTCAAAGAAGTCGGTGTTGATCATAGAGCCTGCAATACCCATGCAGGTAGAACCTATCTGCAAATAACTCTTACCACGCATGGTGCATGCAGCCACTGCAGCACGAGCAAAGCGCAGGATCTTAACCTTTACATCCTCAGGGATATTAGGATCATCAGCCTCCTGCACATCCTTACCATAGATACCAAAGGTAGGAAGACCCTTTTGGGCATAGCCTGCAAGCACGCATGCTAAATACACGGCACCAGGACGCTCAGTAGCATTTAAGCCCCACACTGCTTTAATAGTGTGAGGATCCATATCCATGGTCTCGGCACCATAGCACCAACAAGGAGTTACGGATAAGGTGATATCTACACCCTCATCCTTAAATTGAGCAGCACATTTGGCAGCCTCAGCACCACGACCAATGGTGGTATTAGAGATCACTACCTTTACCGGCTCACCGTTTGAGTATTGCAAATTAGAACTAATAAGCTCTGCTGCAGCATGAGCCATGCCCATGGTCTGCTTTTCAAGACTCTGTCTTACCTGCAGAGGTCCTAAACGGGCGTCAATGATAGGACGAATGCCGATCACTGGATACTTGCCAATATAACGATTAACTGCCATTTGCTGCTCCTAAAAGAAGACTAAAAATTTTCCTTGCGAAGTTATTTCGCATCTGCTGTAAGTTTGGTGCACTCTTGTATGGCTTGCCAGTTCAAAAAAGATAAAAAATAGTACAAAAGTCACTTTTTAATCTTTTCTCTTAAAAATTGTGACGCAGTCCAAAGA
>CAVHVI010000121.1:0-6829 GCA_963639245.1 Bacteroidaceae bacterium | reverse complement strand
GCATAGTGCTACTCCTGTTGTATCACATCTAAATTCTCATAGGTGATAGTGATACAAGCGGACATGCTCTAATTTTAATTAGAGCATGTCTAAGCTGTCTTTTATTAAGAGGATCACTGCTTGGAAAGCTGTTGCTGGTAGTAAGGCTCATAAATAGTTATATATGGCTTTAGGCTCTCATCAAAAATTGCTCTAATCTTTAAAAGCTCAAAGGCATTGGCAAATTCATCCTTGGATATCATCTCTTGCATGTAGTCCTTGGAGGCAATATTTAAGAGAGCATATTGTAAGGACCAAATGCTCTTAACACTTTGTGCAATTTCCTCAGGTAAAAGGGTAATTGTACTTTGCAAAGCCATGGTGTTTGCATAAGCCTTATTAACTAAGCTCTCATATGAAGCTTTATTCTTAGGCTGGCCTAATTTTTTTATAAGCTTTGTATATTCATCTTGGTATTTTGGCCAAAGGAATGTTGCATATGAGACGTAGGCTTTATCCTTTAATCCGCTTTCATAGCGATCATCCATGGCTAAAAGGGCTTTGTTTATTAAAGCTTGATTGTCACCATGAGTTAAGTATGCGGCACAATCAGGTAGTAACCTATTGAAAAGGTGGTACTCGTTTAGAATTTTAAAGCTGGCAACACTGTGACCTGCGTTGAAGAATTTATAAAGCTCGCTATATCTTTGCTTGGCTGAAAGCTCATCAATAACATCTATCTTTTTGGCAATGGCTTTAGCGGTACGATCTGAAAGCTTGAAGTCGAGTTTGGCTACAAAGCGAAGCGCTCTTAAAATACGCGTAGGATCTTGAGTAAAGGTAAGCTCAGGCTCTCTTACAGTATCAATAACCTTTCTACTTAAATCATAAATACCACCTTGATAGTCGATAAGCTCTGATTTATTTAGATCAAAGAATACGGCGTTGATAGTGAGATCACGACGCAGGGCATCATCCTCGATATTCTTGGAAAAGAGGTTGTCTCTAATTAGCATGCCATTTGCTGAGGCTTTGATGTGATCGCTGTTGGTAGGGACAATGTCGAGGCTTTTTCTAAAGGTTGCCACCTCAATGCTTTCATCATCAAAATAGACCTTGGCAATTTTAAAGTGATCTCCGACTATTTTGGCATTTTTAAAGATTTTGCAAACCTCTTCAGGGGAGGCGTCGGTGGTAACATCAAAATCGTGAGGATGCTTGCCAAAGAGCAGATCGCGCACGCCTCCTCCCACAAGATATGCCTGAAAGCCAGCCTTCTCTAGCTTATCAATGACGATGGTGGCCTGCGAATGGATGTCATCCTTAGAGAAATTGAAGAACTTGCTACTGATAACTAAGCGATCCTGACCATTTTTTAATACATTTTGTTTGTTTTGCTCAAGTATCTTAGTAAGCTCAGGATTTTGATTAAGGATTAATACCTTTTGTGAGGGTAACTCATCGGTATTAGCGTCAATAGCCGCAAGAGCAGGATCGGCAAGTATGCAACTTACGCCGAGTATTAATCCCAGCGCTATTTTTTTTAGATGAAAGTGTTTTAAATTAAATGATTTTGTTGAGATGTTGGTGCGCATATACTAATTTCCTTGGCGTGCTCTTTATATAGGAGCGTGAGACTAAATGGTGGCTATTTGACAAGAGTTCATGGCATCTAGTGCATGCACATGCTTTTCCCGGCTAAGACCTGCACAGAGATCCTTTAATACTATTAGGGGACATTCTGGAATATTAGCCTTAATTAACAAGGCATTGGATATGACGCAGATATCTGTGCATACTCCGCATAGGGCAATGCTTTGTATTTCATCTCTATCCCAAAGCTCTTTAAGATAAGCAGCCAGTTCTAAGGAGCCAAAGGTCTTTTTTTCAAAAATCTTGGCGTGTCTTTGCGCACATACTGCTTGAAGCTTAGGTACAAGCTCATGTCCCTCAGTTCCCTTGATACAGTGCGCTATAGGTAGATTGGCGCCTTCTTGGGTATTTAGATAATTACTATCGTGGGTATCCTTAGTAAAGATTATTTCGCCATTAAAGGCCTCAAGCTTAGCTGCCATGGTGTCAACTATATTTTGGGCATCACTATTTGCAAGAGAGCCTGTGACAAAGTCGTTTTGCATGTCAATTACGATTAGAAATTTACGTCTCATCTTTTGCGTGCTTTATGCTATTTGTAATAATGTAGATGTCTATAGTTTGTTATAAGCATGTATTGCCTTTGCTTTGTCCTTAAGTATAGTTGATTTTGTAGTCATCATATTTTTATTTTCGAGATAACTTGTGATTTTTTCGTACGGCTCAAAAGAGCTTGAATATTTGAAGGCCAAGGACAAGAAGCTTGCCGCGGTTATAGAGAAGGTAGGATTTATTGAGCGCAAGGTAGATTGCGATCTATTTTCCTCAGTAGTGCATCATATTATAGGACAGCAGATCTCCATGAAGGCTCAGGCTACGATCTGGGGGCGCATGCAGGATCTTTTAGGTACTGTTAATGCGCAAAATATGGTTGCTGTGGATCAGGATAAGCTACAAAGTATTGGGATCTCCTCTAGAAAGGCTCAATATTTAATGGATTTTGCCTTAAAGGTACAAAGGGGCGAGTTTAAGCTTGAGGAGATCTTAAAATTAAGCGATGAGGAGGCCATCAAGCAATTGTCCTCACTTAAGGGCATTGGCGTATGGACTGCGGAGATGATCCTTTTATTTTGTCTGCAGCGGCCAAATATTTTTAGCTTTGATGATTTAGCTATACAACGAGGCTTACGTATGCTTTATCGTCATCGCCATATTGATAGAGAAAGATTTGAAAAATATCGGCGTCGTTTTAGCCCTTACTGCTCAGTTGCAAGCTTATATCTATGGGCAGTTTCCGGTGGTGCAATGGAAGGTATTGATGATCCTGGGTTAAAGCTTAGGGCAAATAAAAAAAGTTAGGAGCTTTTAAGTGCAATTTAAATACGATAGTCCTTTAGGCGAGCTTAAATTAGATGTGTCCTGGTCTGGAGTTTGTGCCTTGCGCCTTCCAACTAGCGATCCTGAACAATTAGCCCATGCCCAAAGAGTTACTGAATTTCTTTTGGAAGTGGAGCGGAATTGTTTTGTAGGCTATAGAGATGTGGTAGTGTATTTTAATCAGGCAAAGAAATGGCTTGATCTCTATTTTTCAGGAAAAAGGCCTGATTTTATGCCGGAGCTCCATATGCTTGGTAGTAAATTTCAAAAAAACGTCTGGAAGATCCTAGAGGAAATTCCATATGGTGAGAGCATTAGCTACGGTAGCCTTACCAAAAAATATAAGGAGCGTTATCAGGTAGAGGCTATGTCCAATCAGGCAATAGGGCAAGCAGTTGGCGCCAATCAGCTCCCTATATTTATTCCTTGTCATCGTGTTTTGGGGAGCAAGAATAAAATTGGCGGCTTTGCCTATGGCGTTGATAAAAAAGCCTATCTCTTAGGTATTGAGCAAATTTCATGGAGACCTTAAGGCTTGCTTAAGATCTCATAGAAAACTCTATCTCATCCCCACCATCGCAGGATCTTTGCAGATCCTGCGTACACGATATAAATATATCAGTGCCGAGGCTGTAAGTCCTGCAATAAAGCCTATCCAAATGCCAATTGCCTGCATGGGCTTAGTAAAAATGCCATATGCGAGCACATAGCCTAAGGGAATAGCTATTAACCAATAGGCGATCAAGGTACCGTACATAATGATTTTGGTATCCTTAAAGCCACGCAAAATGCCGATAGATGCCATTTGTAGGCTATCTGGAAGCTGATATACACAGCAATAGAGCAAAATTAATGAGGCATAGGCTATTACCTCAGTATCATTGGTATAGCATTGCACAAAGAAAGTACGCCCAAAATAAAGCATCAAGAGGAAGCAAACTACAAAGATGAGCGTTATGGTGTAGCCGGCCTTAATCACTCTCTTTATAAGCATAAGATTGCGACTGCCTACGCTATGACCTATACGAATGGTAAGCGCGGCTGCTAAGGATAGGGGCACCATGAAAATCATACCCGAGATGTTAAGTGCAATTGAATGCGAGGCCACCGTAGTTGGGCCAAAGGGAGATAGGATCAAGGCACCGAGGGCAAAGCAGCTTACCTCCAAGGCAAGCGATAGGCAAATAGGTATGCCTATTTTTAAATAGGACTTTACTGCCGGGAGGGTGATGCCATAGCTTTTTACAAAGAGTCTTGCGCCAGCATATACCTTGGCTCTCTTTACATAGATGCAAAATAACAGGGCTGTTATATAAAAAGTTGCACAGCTGGCAGCACCACAGCCCTCACCGCCCATGGCCGGAAGTCCAAACTTGCCAAAGATACAGATGTAATTTAAAGGAATATTAAGGGCGAGCATGGTGAGCCCAAAGATCAAGGTTGGGCGCGTATGACCTAAGCCTTCTGAATAGGATCTCACTATGGCCATCATGGCAATTCCTGGCATGGCCGCGGCTGTCCAAAGCGTATAGCGCGCAGCTACATCAATCATTTGCGGATCTGAGGGCAGGATAAAGAAGAGCTGACGCAATAAAAGTAGAATGATTGCGAATAATATGGAGGCTGCAAGACAGATCCACATCGCACTCCACATTCTCTTTGAAATCATCGCCATGCGTCCTGCGCCCTTAAGCTGTCCTACTATAGGGGGAATTGCAAGAGTCAGTCCACAAAGTGACATTTGCACGGGATTGAAAAAGGCAGTACCTAAGGCCACGCCTGAGAGCTCTATAGTTCCTGCCGCACCTGCCATCACCGTATCAGTTACAGAAATTGCGCAGGCGGCAAGCTGTCCTACGATGATCGGGCCAAAGAGGCGAAGAATAGACCATATCTCGGCAGTAAGTGGTCTTTTATTCATAAAAACAGTGAGCATTTTTTGTGCTTTAAGAAATTATCTATGTCTTTCAAATAAATAAAGTGATTTTTAGATGCTACGTCCAAATTTGCAGGCGTATTGTACTAATTTTCTAAGCTCAATCTGCGCCTAAATAGTGAAAATAATGTTCTATCTGGGTGCAAAAATGGGATTTATGCATCACTTTGAGCTCTTTTTTAATCTCATATTGCACCGTTTATGACAGGTCATTATCTTGTAATTGCAGTATTGATTAGCCCTCATAACAAGGAGTTTTATATGAGTTTAATTAAATCCGCCGCACTTATTGGCGCGCTTGCTGCCGCGCCTTGTGCGTTTGCCGACGAAGCAGAAGCATCCTTATCTTTAGCAGATAACGGCTTCATTCTCCTCTCTGCAATGCTTGTTTTGTTCATGTCCGTACCGGCAATTGGCCTATTCTACGGTGGCATGGCTCGTTCTAAGAACGTTTTGTCAGTATTAGAGCAGTGCTTAGTGGTCTTCAGCATGGCCATAATGCTTTGGTTCATCGTTGGTTATTCTATCGCTTTTGGTCCTACTGAGGGCTTCTTAGGTGATTTTGTTGGTGGTCTTGGTAACCTCTTTATTACCAATGTTGGTGCTGAGTCCCTCTCTGGTACTATTTCTGAGTACACCTGGGTTATCTTCCAAGGCGCCTTCTGTGCAATTTCTGCTTGCTTGATTGTAGGTTCTACCGTTGAGCGTGTGAAATTCTCTGGCCTTATCTTAGCCGTTGGTATTTGGATCGTATTCTCCTATGCTCCTTTGTGCCACATGGTTTGGGGCGGTGGCTTCATTGATTCTGTCTTCCACGCCTATGACTTTGCTGGTGGTACCGTCGTTCACATCAACGCTGGTGTTTGCGGTATTGTTGGTGCTCTCATGGTTGGTAAGCGTCATGATCTTGGCCGTACCCTCATGGCTCCTCACAATGTTTCCTACACCTACATCGGCGCCGCTTTATTGTGGATCGGTTGGTTAGGCTTCAATGCAGGCTCTGAGCTTACTGCTGATGGTATCTCTGCCTTAGCCTTCATCAACACTGTAATTGCTCCGGCAGCTGCAGCTCTTGCTTGGATGGCTGGTGAGTGGATTTCCTTTAAGAAGCCTTCTAACTTAGGTACCTCTTCAGGTGTTGTTGCAGGCTTGGTTGCTATTACTCCTGCTTGCGCCTTCGTAGGCCCTGTTGGTGCTATGGTGATCGGTATTGTTGCAGGCTTCGTAGGCCTCTGGGGTGTTCACGGCTTTAAGAGAATGACTGGTATCGATGATTCCTTGGACGTCTTTGGTGTTCACGGCCTCTGCGGTATCACTGGTGCTATCTTAACTGGTATCTTCTGTGCTCCTTCCTTAGGTGGTCAGGGCTTCAAAGAAGGCTGGGATTCCATCGCAGGTCAATTATACGGTCAGTTCATGTCAGTTGTTGTAACCATTATTTGGGCTGCTGTAGTTGCCTTCATCGCCTTCAAGATTGCTGATCTCCTAGTTGGTATCAGAGTTACCCCTGAAGAAGAGTCCGAAGGCCTGGATTTGGCATCCCACGGCGAGCGTGGCTACAACCTCTAATCTTGACATCTGGAGTTTAATAAAATGAAAAGAATTACTGCTATCATCAAACCTTTCAAGTTAGACGACGTGCGTGAAGCACTAGCTGACATCGGTGTATCAGGTATGACTGTATCAGATGTTAAAGGCTTTGGTCGTCAGAAAGGCCACACCGAGCTCTATCGCGGTGCTGAGTATGTAGTCGACTTCCTTCCTAAGTGCAAGCTTGAAATTGTAGTTAAGGATGCCGAGGTTGATAAGAGCGTGAAGGCTATCATCGGCGCCGCTCATACTGGCAAGATCGGCGATGGTAAGATCTTCATCTCTGATGTTGAGCGCATCATTCGTATCCGTACTGGTGAAGAGAATGAAGAAGCTGTCTAATCAGTAAAGTAA
>CAVHVI010000120.1:0-6833 GCA_963639245.1 Bacteroidaceae bacterium | reverse complement strand
CTTCCTCGGCGTAGTCAGCATCGCGTATACGAGAACGAGCATCGGTTTCATTGTTAGCAACGTTGGTTTGATGGCTGATGGTTGATTCCATACGGTTCTCAAGAGCACCAAAGTCACCGCGTTTTTCGTCAATTAAATTTATTACCTTATCTATATTTGCTAAGGTTGTCTGAGCAGCGGTTGAAGTACTGACGTCAAATACCGAATAATTAGTGCCAACACCATTTAGAGTGGTATCTGTGCCACCACCCACACTAGCACCAGTTGTAACAGCATCGTCAGCACCAACAGCTGTGGCTAATGAAGCCAAAGAGTAGTCTTTGGTATCATTATCAGCTACATATTTGCCATCTTGTAGCTTCTGTAATCTCAAATCAAGACGCAAAATATCGTTAGCGTTGGCTCCAACCTGGAAGGTAACAGTGGCATTACCATTTTCTGCGACAATGGAATCCGTTCCGTCATATCCTGAAAGGACCGTTTTACCTGCATAGGTAGTCTTTGATGCAATACGGGTGATCTCCTTTGATAAAGAGGCAACTTCGGACTGAATAGAAGCTCTATCAGAAGTGGTATTGGTACCATTAGCAGACTGAACTGCCAAAGTACGGATACGCTGAAGCATGGTGGTCATCTCATCCATGGCACCTTCAACGGTCTGGGTTAAGGCGATGCCATCGTTGGCATTGCGGTTGCCCTGATTCAAGCCGTTAATCTGGGAGGTGAGACGGTCGGAAATCTGCAAACCAGCAGCATCGTCCTTAGCACTATTGATGCGCAGGCCGGTGGATAAGCGGTTGTAGGTGGTGGCCAAGGAATTGGTGGCCTTATTTAAGGATGACTGACCTCTTAAAGAGGTAACGTTTGTATTGACGTACAGAGCCATATTTTTCTCCTGCTTAATGTGATTTTGAGGTTTTATTTCCCTACTTGCCCTAAATAACGTCAACTGAAAGGATGTCTTTAGCTTTATTTTTGACTAGCGCGTAAATTTGTAAATGGGCAGGCTCAAGGCTTATCTCTAGAGCTCAGAAGAATGCTTATTTGAAAGATTTTGAGAGGCTGATTGTTAGCCAACTAAGATTTGCAATACAGCTGGTAGGGATTTAGCAAATTAGGCGCGCGAGCATAGCAAAAAGCCATATGCATTCTTTGCATATGGCTTCAATTAAGCTATCGTGGCAGGCTCAAGCAAGCCTACTATTTGCTAGTGGCGAAAGCCACCGTTACGGCTGTTATTGCGATTGTTGTTGCGGTTATTGAAGCTTCGGCCATTACCACCACGATCGTTACGGCGATTATCATTATTGTTATCGCGCATAGGACGACGAGGAGCCTCACGCTTCACATAAGGATTAGGAAGCATCAAGCCGCCAATACTCTCAGCAGGAGCACCGGTGATGGAGCGATTTTCCTTATCAACATCTACAATCTTGACCTTAATGGCATCTCCTAGCTTGAGTACTACTTCGGTACCTACTAACCCTATACCCTTGTCGCCATCTAAGGTTAAGGAATCCCTATCAGGGCTCATAAAGCTAAATGGCACAAAGATCATGGCACCGTTTTCATCTAAGGTGACACGCATGCCACCGCGGGTGATATCAAAGATCTCACCTTGGAAGATAGTACGCTTTTCAATTTCAGGCTCTAAGTAATCAACATAGAGCCAATCACGTACATCACGCTCAGCCATGCGATTGGTACGCTTGGCAGTATTCATCTGCAAAAGCGTATCCTCATCAGGAAGCTTAGGATGAGCAGTACCTACGGCAATGCTCTTTAAGAGACGATGATTGATCATGTCACCAAACTTACGAATAGGTGAGGTCCAGGTAGCATAGTTTGGTACGCCAAGTGCAAAGTGCGGTGCGGGAGTATTGGTAATTTGAGAGTACTCCTGCAAACGTCTAATGCGACTGTCCATGTAGTTTGAATTGGTGGAAAGTGCAAAACGACGTACAGCGTTATAGCCTTCAATAGTAGTGAGGCTCTCCTCGGTAAAAGGACAATTTTCTTGAGTAAGAAGCTCAATAATATCGTCCTTCTTCTTCATATCAAAGCCACCGTGGGTATTGAAGATGCCACAGTTTAATTTCTCAGCTAAAAGCTGACCTGCGCAGACATTGGCAGTGATCATGGATTCTTCCACAATCTGATTGGCAATACGACGGTGGTTGATCTCAATATGATCAAGGGCGCCGGCCTCAGTTAGGATGAACTCATAATCAGGTTTGTTTCTAAAGCTAGCCGCATTGGTAGCACGATAGCTATCGCGGGCCTTGGTAAAATCAACAAGATCGCGCAATACCTTATCTATTTGCTCTGTAGGCTTAAAGACAGCGCCCTCTTTTCCCTCAAGATAATCAGAGACCTCGTTATAGATTAGCTTGCCGTGAGATTTGATATTAGCAAGCTCAAAGTGACTCTTAGTAAAATCGATAGTACCGTCATTTCCCACATAGAAAGTTCCAACTAAGGCAGGACGAATTTCATCTTGTCTTAGTGAGCAAAGATCCTGAGAGAGTATGCGTGGGAGCATAGGAATATCGCGGCCTGGCAGATAAATTGAAAAGCCTCGTACCGCAGCAAGCTTATCAAGCTCACTATCCTCAGCGATATAGCCGGTAGGATCAGCAATAGCCACCAAAAGCTTAAAGCCATCAGCTACCTTTTCAATATAAAGCGCATCGTCCATATCCTCGGTGTGAGCACTATCGATGGTCACAAAGGGAATAGCAGTCAGATCACTGCGCGGAAGATCGTTTTCTAAAAAGGCAAAGCTCTCATCTGCTGGTTCTTGCAAAGGTAAATCATAGCGACGTAAAGATACGGTCCAAGGAGTTTTAGGATCATCCTTGCGGCAGACTAACTCAGTTATTTCAGCTTCAAATACCTTATCTTTTAAGGCATGAGCACTAAGGTTGCACACTACCCAATCAGAGCTTTTAAGCTCTTCAGCTTTATCCGCACGTACATCCTTGGCATTTATTCTGATATGAATACTAGGATGATCAGGGATCACGCTAAGACGGCCTTGGGAGATCACGGTTCTTGCAATAAAGCGCTTTAAGAAGGGATCTACTAGCTTGCTGGGCTTGGCGCGGAGACGGCCTTGATCGTCTGATTCTATGAAGGCGGTAATGCGATCACCATGAGTGACATAGCGCATATCATCAGGGGCAATAAAATAGGAATCGCGATCGGCCTCTAGGAAACCAAAGCCACGATCGGTGCCTTTGACGATACCTTCCTTCTTAACCTTTTCTTTAACAAATTGTTGCTTGAGCGCTGAGAGCGCGGGATCATCAAAAAGCATGAGTGCTCCGAAGGGAATGTAATAGTAGATTTAAATTAAAATTTTGCTGACGATTATACGATAAAGGGGCTTTTAAAAAGAGCGTTGTGCAAAGTGGCGACATGATTTACCTCTGGCTTTACCTTTGGGACTTGTAATCACTAGACAAGCGCTTTACATCAAAAACCTTATCATGGATCTGTAAGGCTCCAGCAGGAGTTGCAGATAAGAGCATGAGCATTTGCACACTTATTTCTACGCCATTTATGATGCGATAAAATTTATGAGAGGATTCCAAGGCTTCTAAGGCTAACTCACTTAACTGGATGCGATTATCAAGATAGTTGCGATCAGTTGCCTTAATGCTCTCCTGAGTAAAGTTATGATCAAGTACCCACATAAGTGAATCGTCAAGAGGGAAGCTGTGCTGAATAAGCTCTGCGGTTCTTGTGGCACAATCCTTGTCATCCCAAGGTATAGAGCAGATGAAGTAACGAGTTTCTTCTGCAGTATCAGCGTGCTTATTTTGAGTTTTATTATTGGCGGTATTCTTGGTTGAAGACACGCTGTGCTCCATGACTATTACGCCATAATGAAGTGCTACTGACCATTCTTGCCTAAATTTGTTGGCCAGTAATGAGGCAGGAAGGATCTTGAGAATTTTCTCCTCTTTGCATCCAGCGTTACTTTCAGTAGCGTTAATGACTTTACAGCTTGCATCCTCAGTTTTAGCAAAGAGATCAGTGATCTTCTGATGAAGGTATTCATAATCGCTATTTACTACAAGACATAAGTTTGCACCCTTATCACAGATAGTTTTCGTCATAGAGCCTTGGATATTTAAGGCATCTGCGGTGATGATATCCTCTGCGCTTAAATTCAACGCAGGCAGTACATCAGTGCCGTTATAAACATCCTCTTCCTTGCTCTTAAGATTTAGTTGCTGCAAGAAAAGATGATCTTCAGCCTCATAGACCTTAAAGAAATATCTGCCGGCTTTATAATCAAATGTTTTGGCTACCTTTTGGGGAACATGGTATAAGCGTCTGGCATTTACAACATCAAAAGGAGTAAACATATCATCAATCAATGACCACAAATGATTGGGATCTATGATCCTAAAGAGATGATTGATGAGCTTAGGAGATATGTTTTCTTGAGGAAAATCGTCAAAGAGGATACTAAGCTCGTCTCTGCAACGCTCCCAATAAAGTGCCATGCCAAAGTCATCAGAAATCCCGCTAAAGGATGCTAGCCTTGCAACATCTACTACTACTTCAAGCGGGAAGGAGGCTTGGGTAGTTGCAGCTGTAGTGCTAGTCGTTAACTCGGTTTCATTAGTCTTTGCTTCTTGAGTCTCTGCTTTATCGTTCTTAGTTTCAGTGCTTTGAGTCTCATTGGTCTTATTCTTATTGCTCGGGGTTGCCTTAGCTGGTCTGCCACGCTTGGCTCCATCCTTTTTCTTAATCTTATCAATCTCCTTTTCAAGCTTGGAGATCTGCTGTTTCTTGACAAAGGATGGACCGTAGGTAAAGACACCATCTTTAATAGAGCCTAAGGACTCGCGTAAGTTAACTGAGCGCTTCTTAGTACGGTCGTAACGATAGCCTAGCTTTAAAAAAACATAAAACTTATTGGCTTTAGCGTTCCAATTGATACCACATTTATCGCGGTACTCTTCAGGGACTAAGGCATAGATTTCATCGGTGACTTGCATAATCTTCCTATTAAATATCGTTAGTAGTAGACCCAGAAATCAAGCACGAGCACAAAGATCCAAGCAATTGCATGAATGCCACTGCCTAAGGAGGTGTATTTAAGCTCAGGTGCTATCTTGCGACCATTGTCAGCATAGCGAATGGTACGCACGGTTGATGCTAAAAGCGGGATCAGGGCCGCGACGATAATTACCAGCTCCCATGCTTTATGGGAGTAGAGGCAGGCTACAATAGAGGATGCCACGGTAACAAAGAATAAGGCTGCTAAATAGATGCGCGAGAGTGAGTAGCCAAGACGGGATGCCAGAGTCTTTTTGCCATGGCGACGATCCTCCTCAATATCTCGCATAGATGCTACATGGAGCACCATAGTAGAGCTCGCACCTAGTGAAATGGCCAAGGCATAAGTATCAGGATAGGTGTCGATACCATTATTAGAGGCGGCAGTTATGAGCATTTGTGAGCCCACTACCGCGACTATGCCAAAGAATAAGAATACAAAGATATCGCCTAAGCCCTTATAGCCATAGGCCATACCGAGGGTATAGAAGAGCGCTGCCAAAATTGCGAGCACGCCCAAAAATATAAACCAAGATAAAACCTGTAAATCTCCCCCTACTGCCATGCCTACGGCGATGACTCCAGTAATTGCCGTGATGATGATCACCACGGCCATGCCACGACGAAGTTGCGCAATTGAAATCGCTCCAGCCATCACAGCTCTAACCGGACCCAAACGATCGGGGCCATCTGCCTGACGGTAGGCATCACCATAGTCGTTAGCAAAGTTACAGAGGATCTGCAAAAGACAGCCAGTGATGACGGTAAGCAGTGCGGTAGTTAAGGTATATAAATTGACATCACCGTAATAAAAGCCCAAAGCACAGCCTAGAGCACAATTGGCAATACCTAAGATAAGAGTGCGCGGGCGAGCCTCGCTTATCCAATTATTAAGCATATTGTTCCTTATTTTTTAGCGTCATGATAGCGCACTTAGCTTTTCCAAAACATGCGCGTCATGATCAAAATGACTGGCAATATCTCAAGACGACCTAGAACCATGTCAAAGGAGAAGATCAATAACAAGGGATCTGATAGTGCTGAGAAGGTTGTGGATGGTGTCAGCAGTACACCTACTGCAGGACCGATATTTGATAAACAGCTAATGGTACCAGAGATGGCATCCATGATGTTGAGGTCAAAAAAGGTAGTAGCAGCTGAGGATGCGGCAGTAACCAATACATAAGCTGCAAGATAGGTGATCACCGCATACAGCGTCTCATTATCTATAGTGCGTCCATTAAAGCGTGGTTGAGCCACAAGATGTGGGTGCACGGCCTTTAAAAACTGCGTCTTCATCAAGGAGTAGCAGATCTGCAAGCGAAAGATCTTCATACCACCTGCCGTAGATCCCGAGCAACCACCAATTGCTAAGATGAGGAAGAATAGAATGGAGGCAAAGTTATTCCACTCAGTAAAGTCCTCAAAGTTAAAGCCTGTAGAGGAGACGATGGCAATGACGTTGAAAAAGGCTGTTCTTAAGGCACGCTCTAGATCATAGTTATCAGCATAGATTAAAGAAAAGGCCACCATTAAAGAAGTTATCACTATTAAATATAAAAAGCCTCGTACCTGCTCATCACGCAAAAGATTTAAAAAGTTACCCGCAATTGAGGAGAGTATGAGCATGAAAGGCAGGCTTCCTAATAGCATGAAGATCATGGCCGTATATTGAATGAAAGGCGAGACCGCGTTCATTGAGGAGTCTATAGGCATCATGCCACCGGTGGATACTGTACATAGCGCAGTATTTAAGG
>CAVHVI010000119.1:0-6852 GCA_963639245.1 Bacteroidaceae bacterium | reverse complement strand
ATGATAGGTTATAACAAATAACTGGCATATATATCGCTATTTATTCTTGGCGTAGTAAGAAAACAGCCGAGCATGTAGGCGCACAAATAGATTTGGCGATTGAGCGTGGTGATAACACTATCAATATCTGTGAGATGAAATTTAGTGAAGGTGAATTTACTATTAACGCAGACTATGAAAAAAATCTGCGCAATAAAATAAATAGCAGTCTAAGAAACAAAAGATAAAAAGTCATTACAGCTCACCTTGGTAACGACTTATGGGTTGCAGAAGAATCAATACTCAGGCCTCGCTCAAAACGAGGTTATGCTAGTAGATCTCTTTTTTTAGCTCAGCTATTTGGCAGAGGCGATCTCTTTTGCAGCCTGCTCACAGATCTCACTCCAGCCCGCTTTAAGCTCTGATGCCAAGGCAGCATAGCCTGCAGTACTTTGCTTGCCTTGATAAGCAAATGGAGCTTTTATAAGGGGGTGTTTGCCTCTTTTAGCAACTACCAAAGCATCTATATATACATCACCTGAGGTTGAGCCATAAAAATCCTTAACCTCAATTGCAAGCTCAATGTTTTTAGATACCGCATGCTTGATTAAAGCATCTCTCATGATTAGCGAGAGCTGATCCTCAAGCTTTGAGGACCACTTATGATGAACCGCAGGCCTTAGACCTACATCAGAGGTTTTAACCACCAAGGCGCCATCAGATAGCATGCCATATACCTTGGTAGTTACCTTATAGTCACGATCCATTGAGGCACTGGTAATTCCATCAATGAGACTATAGCGCTCGATATTCACCTTCTCATTTGAGGCACATCCCCCAAGTAAAGATAAGGAAATAACCGCACCAAGAGCAATAACAGCAATATGTTTAAAACAAGTCATTATTTGTGCTCTCCACCACCAGGAATAGGATCATCGCTATCACTGCCAAAAATTAATGAATTAGGCTTTTGCCCAACACTGTCAACAGCCGGACGGATTTCATTTAGCACCTGATTCATATTAGACAGAAGCTCACGAATGTCTGAAATTACATTATCAGGGACATTCTTAGAATTGCCATTTAAAGCCTCTAAAGTATTGCGAAGCTCGGCAACAGTTTTTGAGGTTTCTGCCATAACCTCACTTTGATTAAGCTTTTGTGAGGATACGGTAAGCTCCTTCATCAAACCGTTTAAGGTCTGAAGATTTTGTTTAACCTCATTAGAGATACCTTCAAAATCAAGCTTAGCAAAATGCTCAGTAAGAGCTGCAATCTGATCGCTAATACTTCTAGACTCAATCACCGGGATCACCAGATCTCCACGATATAGTCTTACTCCAGTATTACATTTACCTTTTTTATCAGATAAGCTTAGAGAGATAACATCGTTAGCAGCCAGCACCGAAGATGAAATCACCGATGCGCACAGCTTGCCATCAGATAGAGCTCTTTTGGCATTGCGTACCAAGGTTTCATCAGCAACACCTTTTACAGATAGCGCAAAGCGAACTGGAATAATGGAGTTATTTCTAATTACCGATACTGGATCATCAAACCAAGGACTATCAGTTACACGACCAATTTCAATGCCCTTAAGCTTTACTATAGAGCCTGACTTTAAGGCACCAATTCTAGTATCAAGCATGATCACAAAATGCGGTCTATCCACTAAGATCCCACTGGCAGCGGCGGTGTAATTTTCATACAAAGGGATCACCGAGTCATTTACGATAGGCTTGCCATGATCATTAAAATTATCAAAGGTAATACCGCCTGATAGTAGATTTTGAAGATTCTCAGTACGGAAGGAAATTCCCGACATACCAAAGGAAAAATCTAGGCCAGAGTTTATCCAAAAGACGCTTTCATCGTTAACTAAACTACGGTATTTTGACTCAATGCTGGCCTTATACGAGATCAGGCCAGTATCTGGATTTAACTCAGAACTATTGATGGTACCTACTACAAAGCCTCTGTAGGTAACCGGATCGCCCTCAACAATACGCCGTCCCTGAGATGAGGTTAGAGTTAGGATCAATGCATTAGGATCCTTAACTGTAGCAGGAACCTTATCCTCAAGCTCAAAGCTATCACGATACTCTTTAGAGTTACCCGCAACTAGCTGAATATAGTTACCAGTAAAGAGAGTATCAAGACCGGTAATATTAGATAGCTGTACACGAGGCTTTACGAGATAAAACTTAGTATCACTACGCAAGAGATCCTCTTCATCAGGGAGGATACGTACCGTCATCTTGACGAATTTCTTATCATCCGTAAGCGCAATGGTTTTAATATTACCCACAGTTACCGCACGGTATTTGACCAAGGTTTTTTCAGCCTCAATACCTGATGCATCCTCACTTATTAGAGTGATATAGGTACTATTATCAAAGCTATAGCTAATAATAAGAATAGCTGTAACAATGAAGGCCAAAGCAGGTACCAACCACACCAAGGAAAACTTGTGCGATTTAACTAACTTAGCACGATTATTCTCTTCCAACGTAGTTATCCCAAATCAAACGCTCATCAAAGGATGAGGCAGCAAAAATTGTAATAAAAACAACAGAGCAGAAAGCAATAATGGCCATGCCTGGCGCAATAGTCATCAAGCCTGAAAAATGAACCGCAGCCGTCATAATGATCACTACGAATACGTCAATCATTGACCACTTACCGATAAATTCAACAACGCGGTATAGTCCACTTAAAACCTTAGGATTAGTTACATTTCCATGCTTAACCTTAAGCGTTAAATAGACCATAGCAAAAATCTTAAAGCCAGGAATAAACAAGGAGGCAATGATGATCACCAAGGCCACAAAATACGAGCCTGAGCTCCAAATGGCAATTGCACCCTGAACAATATTAGAGCCACTATCATTTCCCAAAAGTGTAACTATCATCACTGGATAAATATTTGATGGCAGAAACATGATAGCAGCAGCCAACACCAAGGCCACAACTCTTGAGGACCACATGCGTTGGCGATAAGAGTTTAAGGCATTACAGCGCGGACACCTAGCCTCATCATGTCCCTCATCGGCTCTATACACCAAGCCACAGTGTCTACAAACCATAAGCCTCTGCTCAGCCCCGCGTTTTTCAGGATCAACTACTATTCTTTGATGAGGCTTATATTCAACTAAATTCCATACTCTTGATGAGGGAAATCTTGACCAACACCAAATTATCATGACGGAGAAAATAAGATAGATATAAAAGCCGGTATGAAAGGCCACATCCGCAAGGGCGGTTATCTTAATTAGGCTGATACCTACACCTAGGGCAAATACATCCACAAAGCAAAAGCTACGGCTGATGTCATAAAGATTTGCCCAAAATCGCGTTACCTTAATCTTGCTAAAGCCAATAAGACACAAAATAAGTAGCATCACGCACGGACAGATGAAGGCGGTTAGCAAAAAGACTGTTGCTAGCAAAAGCCACGCACCACTTAAATGCTCAAACATCGAAACAATGTAGATAGTGGAGTTAAGTCCTGAGGCATCAATTGATAAAAAAGGCTCAATAAGAGAGCACAACAACAGCATTAAGGCCGAAAGTGCAATCAAGGCCCCGGTATTGAAAGGATGGATTACCGCGTGTTTTAGTACCGCGCCACAATGAGGGCAACAGCATTGATAACCATGAGCGTCTTTGGGAATGATTACCGAGTGATCACAACAATGACACAGTACTACCTGCTCATCATCATGGATTTCTTTATCACCTAACAATCAACAATCCCTCAATTAAAACCTGCCGCGAGTATTACCTTACCAAAATGTAAGGATTTAGGTACATCGATTATACGTTGATTAGAGGATCCACGAAAATCCAACTGCAAGGATTTTTTTTCAATAACGAAGGGACCATCAACGACTACATCTAAAAGCTCAAGCAAAGCACGGCGCTTGGGATCCTGTAAAAGCTTATCGAAGGTAAAGCCAGTATATGACCACAAGGAATAGCCCTGAGACTTGGCAATTTTAGCAAAGACAGTCAAAGGCTCAGGCTGAATGAATGGCTCTCCACCTGAGAAAGTAACGCCTGTTACCAGTGGATTAGACGCCATTTCATCATATAAAACGCCTAAGCTTACCTCTAAACCACCTTTTAAATCCCATGATTGCTCATTATGGCAGCCCTTGCAATGAAAGGGACAGCCTTGCGTGAATATCACATAACGAATACCGGGTCCGTCAACGATTGATTCTTGAACAGCCCCGGCAATTCTTAAGGTGGTGTGATCTAGAAGCTCCAGATCAGTCATGCGAATATCTCTTAAAAAGATAGTCTTAATTAGACGTGCATGTGCTTGACGCGATCGTTTACTTCAGCGCGCTTGGCGTTGTTGAAGCGATCTAAGGTACCAACCAAATAACCAGTTACACGACGAATACGCTCAAACTTAACGCCTTCACCTACAACACCATTGTGTGCATGTAATCTTGATTGCATGTTAATATCTCCTAATTACTGTAATTTTGGCACGCTCATTTTTCAGCGTGCCCTTATTAAATCTTTAGCTTAATCAAAGCAGCTGCAGTCAACGCCTAATCTTCTTAAGCGCTCAATGGTAATACCCTCACCATCATGACGACCACAACGTGGGCAAACATCATTAATAACGCCGACGTAATTGCATACTGGGCAACGATCAACAGGGTGATTTACTGAGCCGTAGCCTACGCCACAATCTCTCATAAACAAGATCACCTTTTCAAAGGCATCGACGTTCTTAGTCAAATCACCATCAAGCTCGACATAGGAAATGGAGCCGGCATTACATAGTTCGTGATAAGGGCCTTCAATCTTAATCTTATCGGCAGCACTGATATCGTAGTAAACCGGTACGTGGAAGCTGTTGGTGTAATAAGCTCTATCTGTAACACCTGCGATCTTGCCATAGAGCTTTTGATCGATCTTTACAAAGCGACCTGATAAACCTTCAGCTGGGGTTGAGAATAAGGAGAAGTTAAAGCCAGTCTCCTGAGTATGACGATCGGTCAAGGCACGCATATGTCTTACGATCTCCATACCAAGCTCATTAGCCTCAGCACTTTCACCATGATGCTTACCGCACAAGGCTTTCAAAGTCTCAGCTAAACCAATAAAGCCTACGGACATGGTGCCGTGCTTAATGATATCCTCAATCAAATCATCAGGATCTAATCTATCAGAGCCAATCCAAATACCCTGTCCCATGAGGAAGGGGTAATTTAAGACACGCTTTTTAGCGATGATATCGAAGCGATCCATAAGCTGCTCGAAGATCATGGCAAAGGTCTTATCCACGCTATCATAGAAGCGCGAGATAGAGCCATGAGCCTCAATGCCCAAACGAGGTAGATTTACAGTGGTAAATGACAAATTACCACGACCAGGAATTACCTGCTTGGTCTTATCAAAATCGTTAGATACTACACGGGTACGGCAACCCATGAGTGCAACCTCAGTCTCAGGATGACCTTCAACATAGTATTTCTTGTTAAAAGGTGCATCTAAGAAAGAGAAGTTAGGGAACAGGCGCTTAGCTGATACCTTACAAGCTAGACGGAAGAGATCGTAATTTACATCGCCTTCCTTGGTATTGATGCCATCCTTAACCTTAAAGATCTGCACTGGGAAAATAGGAGTTTCACCACCACCTAAGCCAGCATCAGTTGCCAACAGCACATTCTTCATGATCATGCGCTGCTCAGCAGTAGTTCCGGTACCATAGTTAATGGAGGAGAAAGGAACCTGAGCACCAGCACGAGACTGCATGGAATTTAGGTTATGGATCAAAGCCTCCATTGCCTGATAGGTCTCACGCTCGGTAAGCTTCATGCCCTCAGATAAAACGTAATCAGCATCAGCTACCGCATCCTTTGAGCCGCTATCTTGGAGGAATTTTTCTACATAGGCATGAATTTGAGCCTGAGCCTCGTCATCCATCACGGTATTACGCTGGTTATAGATCTCATTACAAACAGCCTTAAGCTCAGTAATGTCCATCTTTTCCTTGCGCAAGCAGATCTCAATGACACGACCTAAATGCTTAACATAGGACTTAGCTACATAGGGGGCTAAGTCATACTCAAACAAGGGAATTGACTGACCGCCATGCATGTCATTTTGGTTTGACTGAATGGCAATACAGCAAAGGGCTGCAGCTGACTGAATTGACTGAGGCTCACGTAAAAAGCCGTGACCTGTGGAGAAGCCTCGCTTGAATAGATCCTTAAGTCCAATCTGACAGCAGTTAATAGTCAGCATGTAGAAATCAAGATCATGAATATGAATATCACCGCGGGAATGAGCTAGGGCATGCTCAGGGCGGAGCACATATCTGCGTACATAATCCTTAGAGCCCTCAGAGCCAAAGCGTAGCATCAAGCCCATAGGAGCATTAGCATCAATATTGGCATTCTCACGCTTTAAATCCATATCAGCGGTGCTCTTAGAGGTGAGATCGCGATAAATCTTGGTGAGATCGGTGTTATAGGTTCTAGCGTTAGTACGACGCTGACGATACAAAATGAAATTCTTTGCCTCTGAGGCTAAGCCAGACTTGATCATGGCCTGCTCAATGAAGTCCTGAGTACGCTCTACAGAGGGAGTTTTAGGAAGCTCTTTTTCGATGTCTGCTACTACAAGAGAGGTAAGCTTTGCTACCAGCTCTTCATCTTCGGCGGTGGCACCATCATCGGGGTGCACTGAAACCAATGCTTTACGTATAGCATTTGAAATTTTCTGCTCGTTGAACGCAACCTTTCGACCGTCACGTTTCACAATGAAGCGGATCATACGAGGGACCTTCCTAAGTGCTGTAAAAAAGCGGATTGTCTTGACATACCAAAGCCTTGAGCTCTTGATATA